>JBHLNC010000046.1:0-9737 GCA_048937435.1 Promethearchaeota archaeon
TACACCTCCATACCCCTAACTCATCTTGAAATCCTTGAACAAGAAGGCGTCTTCCACTGGAACGACATCCCACCCACCGCACGACTCGGCATAGCTCGTGACGACAACATCATCGCACCCTACATCCCCTTCACCTCGAAACTCATACGCCTCCTCGGCTACTACACCAGCGAAGGCTACATCCGAGACGAACCCACCTGCTACCAAACCAACTTCAGCGTCCCACACCCCGCTCTCCGAACACACCTCCGCCACCTCATCCACACCGTCTTTGATTCAGATCCCTATTACAAAAAAGATAACCAACAACTCGTCCACACCGGACGCATTCATGCCTACCTCCTCGCCTACGCATGGAAAATGGGAAGAAGCTCCCTGACAAAACGAATACCCAGTTTTGTGTTTAATTTACCAAGGGAATACCGGCTTCAGTTCCTTTCTGCTTTGATTGATGGAGATGGGTCAATAATTCCTCGTTCATGCAGAACTACAATTTATACGGCAAATGAAAAACTCGCTAAGGATTATTCATTTCTGTTATCAACATTAGGTGTTTATGCTAGAATTCATCAGGCAAAAGGTGGAAGATTTGGTCATGCAATCTTAGAACGATACGAGGAATTGGGTATTGAACCCAAAGAGACAGAGGGCTTGTATCATGTAAATATTCCCGGAAGAGAAAACATACCCATTTTAGAAGATCTTGCTTTAATACATCCCGAAAAAACCGAAAGAAGAAGAAGAATACTCAAGAAGGGCTTTCCAAAAATCCAGGTTTTAGCCAAACTTGGAGATCAAGTTATTCTTGACCAAATAAAGGAAATCGATTCAATTCGACAATCTGAACCATCTTATTGTCTTGAAGTGCAAACCGAGATTAACCAAAATAAATTATATAATAATGTAGTAACTACTGATTTAATTAACATTTCTCAATGTGATGGTGACGAAGATTCGGTACTTTTGGCGTTGGATCCGATGATTAATTTTTCGCGGGAGTATCTGCCGACGACGCGGGGTGGGACGATGGATACGCCGTTGGTGTTGAGTGTGACGATTTCGCCGAAGGAGATTGATGATGAGGCGCATAACATTGATGGGAGTGGGATGTATCCGTTGGAATTTTATGAACGCGCGTTGGATTTTGTTGATCCCAAAGATGTTGAGGATATTCTGGATTTAGTGGCGCATCGTGTCGTCGACCATCGGATTGAACCTGTCGCCGAATCGTGTGGGTTGCGTTACTCGCATCCAACCGGTGACGTCAATTATGGTCCCCGAGAAACTACCTATTCCAAATTGAATACGATGGAGGAAAAGGTGGAACGACAGCTAGCACTTGGGCTGCGTATCGCGGCGGTTGATGCTCAAGATATGGCTCGGCGGCTTTTGGACTCTCATTTCCTTCCAGATATTTATGGAAACTTGCGAGCTTTTTCGACACAAAAATTCAGGTGCACAGGATGCAACGAGAAATATCGTCGTGCACCATTATCGGGTAGCTGTCCGACGTGCACAGGAAAACTGGTGTTAACAGTTTCAAAAGCCGGGATTACCAAATATATTGATTTAGCAACCAAAATTATCAAAGTTCATAATTTACCACGTTATTACCAACAGCGAATTGATATCGCAAAAAGAATGATTAATTCACTATTTCCTCCTGATGAAGATATTCACCAAACGACTTTGAAAGGATTTCGCCCTTCAAACCAATAATTTGGTTACCTTACTTTTCCGCGGGTAACAAAATGCGCAAAAGGGCTTTATCACGAATCATGCCGATTAGCTCCCCATCAGCACTAGTTATCGGAAGCTGATCAATATCATGGCGGCGCATAGTTTTGGTGACTTCACCGATTGTAGAGTGTTCATATGTAGTGATGATTCCTCCAACCATCACTTCTGAAACTGGTTTATCTGGAAGTTGTAATTCATTCGTAGTAATGTATAACACCGTCGTCGCATCCCAAGACCAATCCGTTCCTTCGCTAGCCGCAGAAACAGAGGTAGATCGACGCTCTCGAACGATTTCACTAAGATTCATAATGTCGCTAACCGAAATTACACCTACCAAATCACCTTTTTCCGAAATAACTGGTAAGACATCAGTGGCTGCTAATCTCATTATCGTATATGCGGTTTTAAGAGGCGTGTTTTCCCATACAGCTGTGATTTTTCGTTCTACAAAGGGAGTGATTAGTTCATCGGCGAATTGTACACTGATAACTTTACGAATAATTTGATGTACTGTTATCATGCCTTTCAGTCGGCGTTTCGAATCAACTACAGCTAATCGCCGAATCCCTTCTTCTAACAGAATCCGCACTGCATCTTCAATTTCATTGCTTTGAGCAATAACAGGAGGATTTCTATCCATTAAAAGTGCTAATTGATCCTCATCCGGTTTTCGCATTAAATCAAGGCGTGATACCATTCCAGCCAATTCTTCTGTGTCTTTTTTCACTAAGGGAATAGCAGTTGTTCCATGCTCGGACATGATTTGGAGTACGGTGTCACGGTTACCAGGAACTGAAGCCCGAGCAAATTCTGTCTTCATTACCTCTTTGACTTTCACAGTAAACGCCTCCTAAGGAGAAACACTCTCAACTACAAAAAGGGCTTAATCGAAAATCCTGCATTAATTGGGCAAGGACTGTTAAAAAGGATTGCTCATCAGGCGTTTACCGCAATTTAACGTAATCATAAGCGTCGCGCGCTGTATCAAATGCATAATGAACCTTTTGAAACTCCTTACGAAACTGGGCTACTTCCTTTGCCACTGCTTTTGGTGATTTTTGGTCGAATACAATCTTACGCATAAATTCAGCTATTTGAGACATTTCTTCTTCTTTCATACCAAGCCGGGTAACTTCGCTGGTACCCAATCGAATGCCCCCCGGACGAATGTAGTCCCGTCCAAAGCGTTTATCCCATGGAAGCAAGTTTCGGTTAATGATAATGTTCGCTTCCTCTAGTTTTTCTTCTACAGCCCTACCATTCTGAAGCGGACTATTTGCCACTTCAATAAGCAATACGTGAGATTTTGTGAATCCTTTATGTTCTGCAAGAACTTTGAAGCCTTCTTCCATTAAGGCTGACCCCAGGGCTTGCGCATTCTTGATGATTTGCTTACTATACTCTTTGCCAAAGGCAATCATCTCTGTCATTGCAACAGCTTTGGCCGCAACGTGGTGAAGATGATGATTACTATGAAGTGCGGGGAAGACTCCTCTTTTAATTCGGTCGGCAAACTCCTCGTGGGCAACAATGCATCCCCCTTGAGGGCCTGGAAGGGTTTTATGAGTACTGAAAGTGAGACTATTTGCCCCCTCCCGAAGTGGATCTTGAAATATGTTAGCTGCTACCAAACCTGCCACATGGGCTGCATCATGATTTACATACGCTCCATTTCCCTTGGCAACCTCAGCAATCTCACTTATGGGGTGCGGAAAGGGAAATACTGAAGCTCCAAACATGTAAAAGTCAATGTGCTTGCCTTTCTTTTTCAATCGTTCAATCTTCCGAATTGTAGCATCTACGTCAATATTCAATTCGTATTCGTCATACTTGAAGTACTGAATCTTCAATCCCCTAACTCGACCAGCAGTACCCCATAAGCGATGACGGGCAGATGAAATGTGGCCACCAGTGGGTATAGATAAACACATCATCCGGTCTCCTGGCTCAGTAAACGCGGTAAGAATGCTAAGATTCGCTAAAACACCGCTAATTGGTCGTACATCGGCGAAATCAGCGCGGAACAAAGTTTTCGTTAGTTCGTTGCCCAGGATCTCAACTTCATCAATATATTTTGTCCCCGCATAAACCCGCTCACCAGGCCAACCTTCTGCATAGCGGTCACTGAAATCCACCTGCATCGCTTCTCGAACAGCAGGGGAATGCACATTTTCTGATGCGATTAAATTAATGGTGTCCCGCATCCAGGAGTGGTGTTTTTTTAATAGAGTAAAAATTTTATTATACGTTGATTGGGCTTCACTAGGTTTCATCTTTTCCAACTCATATCGAGATTCATTAGGTTTTAGGAGGAAGTGACTGTTAATTCAAGAAACCTTAAAAACGGTTAGGATTTAAGGATTCCATACAAGTCAGAAGGCAGGGATTGTATGCCCAAATCGAAACGAAAACGTCAATCAGAAGGTCCAATGCCAGCCGCAGGCGCAGGTCTGATACGCTTCTTTGCTGACTCCAGTGAAGGCATCAAAGTAGGTCCCATTCTTGTTCTAACCATCTCAATATCGCTTATCATCATCATTTTGATGGCGCATTTTGGCATCTTCACACTACTCGGGTTCAGACCTCTGTAATCAAACTACTCCCGCTATCGGGAAATCTAGCAGAGTTAAAATAGAAAAGATGCATATTCCAGCTGAAGGTAAATCTAACGCCTAATGACTTGTGGGATTTTCGAATGCAGAGACCCCCCTCTGATTTCAAACTCATCAGTTCACATAATATCCTAATTCGAGCAGGTAAACAACAACTACTCTTTGATCCCACTAAGATACCCTATCATTGGGTATCACAAAACACAATTGCCTGCATTTCTCATGCCCATGCTGATCACATCGCAGGATTTCGAAGTACCATCCAAAAAATCGTAACGCCAGAAACCCTAGACCTCTACAAAGCTCTTGCAGGAACACCGCGAAAAGTTCAACCAATCGCACCTGGCCAAAGCCTCCCCCTCATGGGAGGGGGGTCAATACAGATTCACCCTGCAGGTCATATGCTTGGTGCAGCGCAATTTGTAATAGAAAGAAATGGTGCCCGCCTCGTTTACACTGGGGACTTCAACCTCCATTCCTCAATGACTGTTAAAGGAGCAAACCCACTTCCCTGCGATGTTCTACTAATGGAAGCAACATATGGGCGACCTGATGCAGTGTTTCCTCCACGGGAAGAGGTCTATACTGAAATTGCCGAGTGGACGAGTCATGAGTTGAAAGCTCAAAAGATACCCTCGTTTCAAGTCTATGCAACTGGTAAAGCCCAGGAAGTAATTCGTATTGTTAATACATTTTTAACCACACCAGTTGTCGTGGACCCAACAGTAGCCAAGGTTAGCAAAGTCTACCAAGAGCACGGCATTCCACTCGAGTTTTTTGATGAGCGAACGGCAGAAGGACGTGAAGTGATGAGGCAAGGAGGTTATGTTTACCTTTCATCTAGGCGTGTTAATCAACCAAGATCACTTTCTGGTCACAAATTTAGTCGTGCAGTGACAACAGGCTGGGCAAAACTTTTTCCAATGAAAAAAGTCGACAGGGCCTTCATTTTGTCTGCTCATGCTGATTTTCAACAATTAGTCCAATATATCGAAATAGCAAAACCACGTTCGGTCTATATTACCTGTGGTGATACCGTTACATTTGGAGCAGTTCTTGAGAAACTAAACGTGAAGCAAATTATACCACAACGGCGTAGACAATTAGAGCTCTCAGATTTTCTTTAATTCTTCACTTACATCGAAATTCCGGAAACGTAGGGTGTGCCTCCTAACACTTGTTGTGATGCTTTTCCTACCCGCTTTCTGAGGGGTGCTGTTGTATAAACACGAACAATATCGAGATAGCCCTTAAGAGATGAAATTACCCGTGATAACTCGATGAGATCCACGGCAATTTTCTTTTTACCAACATAGGCAAATCCAGGAATCTCCATAGGGTCTAATTGCGAGGAGTGGCGGTAGGGTACTGATGGAAGAAGAGGTGAATCCAGTTGCACTTTTTCAACATCGACTTTGGCTATTCCGGCGATTTCTGCTTCTATTTGTTTTCGAACACTTTCTTTGTCTAATAAATCAATAGTGGGGTAGTCTTGAACAATTGATTCAACAGTGTAAGCACATTTGAGTAGTTCTCGTCGTTCAAGTCGTTCCATTATTGACCGAGTTGTCTTACACTGTTTAAGGTGTGTCCAAGTTGAATAGTCGTCCATATCCAAGTACTCACTAGGCTCTGTAAATGTTGAGAATCCAAGTTCTTCGTCTGCCAGTTTAAGGGCATCAGCTAACATTCGCTGAACACCACGACACACGCGGTGATAATAGATACTTCGAAAACTCAATACTCGGGCAATCAAAAACGCTTCAAGAGTTGTGATTGCTGTTGTGTTGACCGCTAAATTTCCTTGGAAAGGCTCAGTTGTATAAATTAGACGAAAAACATCAACACTACCATATTCGGCGCCTGTATGAAAGGAATCACGCACGATGTAATCGAGTTTGTCTACATCAACAGAGCTGCGAATAACCTGGTTTTGATATAATTTGGTTTTACCTTCTAATTTTCCAATCGCAAGCTGGCTAAGATCCTTTGGGTCGAGTCCTCCATCCTTTAAAATGTCAGCAAGCTCTGATTCCTGAATGAGCCAGGTACTGATGTCTTCATGATTCCGATCCTGTTTAGCTAATATTTCCTCGAAAATGTGGCTGAATGGGCCATGACCAACATCATGCAAAAGCGCCGCCAAGCGTAGTGACTGAATTTCCATTTCATCTTCTGTGATATTTTCTGCTAATAATCCCGCCAGATGCATTGCCCCGATACTGTGTTCAAATCGCGTGTGATTAGCTCCCGGGTACACAAATTCCGCACCAGCTAACTGCCGTAAACGACGTAACCGCTGAACAACTCGCGTATCAATAATATCTTTTTCGAGTGGAGTGATTGCCACGTAGCCATACAGGGGGTCTTTAATGAACCCCCACCTTTCTGACACCAATTACTTAACCTCCAAGCTAATTGAACAATCTACTCTAATAACAGATAAGTTTCCTGCTTATAATTACTCCGAATCAGCCTAAAACAGATCCTTTCTTGTCTTCCTGCTCTAATTTCAGAATAATCTGTCGTACAGCTGCTAAAATCCCAGAAATTTTTGCTTCGTGCTCTTTTGACAAAAAAAGATTCACCACAACAATTCCACCCAACCTCTGGGCCGCAATATCTGCAATTGCTCGCACCTCTGCTTGAAACCGCGTCCCAATCATGACCGATGTTGCAGTCGGAGACAGTTCTCCAAACGGTGTTGAAACACCTACCGCTATTGTACCAAACTTATGTTCTCCATCACTAAACAACATCAAAGTTCCATTCGCCAACCGACTCACTGCCACCTGAATCTGAAACTTACCCATATCCACAAGTTCTTCCATAAATTCCAACGGCATTTTTTTTACACCACTCTAACCTAACATAACCTTAAAGGGAAATCTTACTTCTTCTCATCATGATTTTCTAATAACACACGTTTCAGCAGGAGACCTTCTGCTTTAATATGTTCCACTCGCGTTCAATACCCCGTTCAAACTCTCTCACCCTCTTAGAATCTTTAATGAGCGTTCGAAATCGTCCTTGCGGTTTTAAATAATCCATCATTGGCTTTCGCTGCACTTTTCCTTCTGCGATCTGTTTACTCCTGCCCAAAAACCGCCACTCATCTCCTTCCTTCTCCCACATTATCCATATTCCAGTTTCAACTGCTAATTTACCAAACTTGACGCTATCCCACGTCGCACATCGCCAACCGGTTGGGCACATTGCATGAACTTCGATGAAACGTGTTCCCACAATGTCCTTTGCTTTGGAATAGGTGTCATAAACCAATCGGGGGTACGCCGCTGAAATTGATGCGGTGTACGGAATCCCGTGTTCCGCCATAATCCGTGCCATTGGTTTTCTGTGCTCCTGTTTTCCAATAATTGGCGTTGTTGTACTAAACGCGCCATAAGGTGTAGCACCTGAACGTTGTTGGCCGGTGTTGCCATAGCTTTCATTGTTATAGCATGTATAGATGAAATTTGTCTGGCGTTCAGCAGCACCGCTGAGAGCTTGGATGCCTATGTCATAGGTTCCCCCGTCACCTGCCCAAGCCATAACGTTGATGTCTTTTTCTTTACCCATGAATTTAAGACCAGCAGCAATTCCAGAGGCAGCTGCTCCTGCAGTCTCGAAAGCAGTATTCAAGACGGGTAGGTGGAGGGCATTTTTGGGGAAGAGGCCTTGAATAACAGACATGCAACAGGCGGGGACAGTGAGAATTGTGTTGTCTCCGAGTGCTTTTAGTGCATGACGAATTGCGATAGTTGCGCCACAGCCGGCACAAGCTGCATGGCCAAGTTCAATGTATTCATCCCGAGGCAATTCTTTGATTGTTACCATTGTTTTCACCTTTTTAATCCATAGAAGATGTCGGGTCTCGCTTCACCTTTATCTGCGACATCAAAACCGATTTGAATCAGTTTTTTAATGTCGGTGTGACGAACGTCGCGACCACCTAGTCCAGCAATGACTCCTTGGACAGGTATAGTTTGACCAGCACGATGGAGGGCAGAACGGATTTCTGTGACGACACCACCAAGGTGTCCATAGGAAAGACTTCGATCAACCACAACAAAGGCTTTAGCCTTCTGTGCAAGGATTTGTATTTGTTCAGCGGGAAAGGGGCGGAATACGCGAAGCCGTGCAGATCCTGCACGAACTCCCTCATTTCGAAGTTCTTCAACGGCTAGCTGGGCTTCTTCACCCATTGTTCCTAAGGCGAGAAAGATGACTTCAGCATCGTCGCACTGATAGGTGTCGATGAAACCGCCATGTGATCGTCCAAAATGCTTCTTGAAGTCGGCTTCAACTTTGGGAATCATTTTTCTTGCAGCTTCAAAGCCTTCATGAACAGCGTAGCTTAATTCGTAGTAATATTCAGGTCCGGCGATATTTCCTATTGCCATAGGATCTTTTGGATTGAGCTTCCAATGTCCTGCTTCATAGGTGGGGAGAAAATCGGTGATTTCGTCATGTTCGTAGACTTCAATGGAAGTGAAGGTATGACTAAGGATATACGCATCCAACGCCACCATTCCTGGTAGTAGGACCTTGGGATCTTCGCATAAGCGGAATAGCATGAGGACCGTGTCATAGACTTCTTGATTATTGGAGGCGTAGAATTGAATCCATCCCGTGTCGCGTTGTGACATAGTATCTGTATGGTCAACCCAGATATTCCAGGGAGGTCCTAGTGCCCGATTGACTACTGGCATAACTATGGGCAGTCGTGCGCGACCTGCCCAATGAAGCATTTCATGCATTAATGCTAATCCATGGGACGATGTTGCTGTGAAGGTTCGAAGTCCTAAAGCTGAAGCTCCAATACAAGCAGCCATGGCGCTATGTTCGGATTCGACACGTACATATTCAGATTTTAGGTCACCACTTTCTACAAATTCAGCGATCTTCTCCACAATAGTTGTTTGCGGTGTAATCGGGTATGCTGCAATTACTGCTGGAATCGCTGTTCGTGCTGCCCACGAAGCAGAATGATTACCGGTAACTGATACGATTTTTGACATTTTTCTAACCTTGGTTATTTCTCCACAGCGGCTTTGGCCTCAGTTTCGCGCACACGGCTGATGGCTTTCACAGGGCAATTAGTTTCACAAATCAAGCATCCTTTGCAGTATTCGAGGTTAAAGACAGGTGTGTTATCTTTGTCCATTGTAATCGCGGCATCCGGGCAATACATCCAACAGATTTGACAACCAGTACATTTTTCCTTGTCTACAACTGGACGAAATATCCGCCAATCACCAGTCAGTCCCATTGCTCCGGCTTCAGGATAGGTAATACAGGTTAACCGTTTATTGGGTGGTTCTCGTTTAAGTGGCGTCATAACTAATACCCCATTTGGAGTTCATCGTATGCACGTTGAGCGGC
>JBHLNC010000047.1:0-9677 GCA_048937435.1 Promethearchaeota archaeon
ACACTTATCGATGAGGAACTTGTAATCCAATCAAAGACTGGAGAACGTCGGACCATTTTGCTCAATGCAAGTGGTGTGAGAGATTTGGATAATAAGCTCCTGTATTCGATTTCAATCCAACAGGACATCACTGAACGGAAAGAAACGGAACGTGCGTTGCAGGAAAGCGAGGAGCGGTATCGTCGGTTATATGATAACCTCTCAGATGGCTTCTTCATCACAGACATGCAAGGGAATATCTCAATGTGCAACAACCAGGGTGCAAAGATGTTCGGGTACACACCAGCAGAACTCCTTGGTCAACAATTTACCATGCTTCTCCATCCAGATATTCGAGATAGCGTTTCAACTCTCTGGCAGTCTAGCATTGAATCAGGGCAAACGGATCCGTTGGGTATTGAAGGGAAGGGTATTCGAAAAGATGGCTCCTCATTTTTCTACCATGTTACTACTTCGATAATCACTGAAAATGGTGAACCCCATCATCTCCAATCTTTAATCCGTGATATTACAGAGGTTAAGGAAACTAAAACGGCATATCAGTCAGCTGTGGAACAATCACTTCAAGGGTTAGCAATTATCAAAGATGATGCGGTAGTTTTTGCGAACCAGGCATACGCCAATATTCTTGGTTTGATGTTAGAAGAATTATTTGAATTGAAATTTAGTGATTTTATCGAGATGGTGTACATCGACGATCGAAAAACACTCCAAGAACGATATCAAGGTCGACTTGTAGGGGAACACGATCAATCGCCGTTTGAGTTCCGCATTGTCAGGAAAGATGGAACAACGCGCTGGCTTGAAGCACTTGGCACAAATTTTGAGCTCCTTGGCGAACAGGCGATACAATATGCAATCCTAGATGTGACCGAACGGAAGAATGCTGAGGAAGCGTATCGTCGTCTTGTGGACCATTCCATGATAGGTCTATTCATTATACAAGATGGTTTAGTAAAGTTCACTAATCCCGCATTTCTAGAAATTAGTGGATATACCGAAGCAGAGTTGTTGGCATTCCAACCATGGCAAATCTTTGAAATAATACATCCGGATTACAGAACGATTCCTTGGGAGATGCTCCGCGATAGCGTTGATGGTAAACCAGGTCCTACTAGCGTTGAATTACAAGGAATCCGTAAGGATGGCAGGATTCGCTGGTTTGAAATGTCCATTTCAGTGATCGAGTATCAGGGTAAACTAGCCTCGCAGGTAACAATTGTCGATATTAATGACCGGAAAATCGCACAAGATGCAATTCGAAAAGAACGAGACCGTGCCCAGCAATATCTTGACATGGCAGGCGTCCTCTTCATTGCGGTAGATACAGAGGGTAACATCACTTTGGTAAATCGAAAAGCCTGTGAGGTTCTTGGCTACTCAGAAAACGAGCTTATGGGTAGGAATTACTTTGATATGTGCCTCCCCGAAAGAATCCGTCACGAAATGAAGGAAACTTTCCGCTTGAGCATTGCAGGTGAGACTGAACCTAAAGGATTCACTGAAAATCCGATTATCACCAGAGATGGAGCAGAACGGATTGTCGCCTGGCATACAACCAAGTTACATGATGATGAAGGGAAGGTCATCGGCGTGTTAACTGCAGGGGAGGATATTACAGAAAGAAAAGTAGCAGAAGTCGCTCTCCGTCGAGAAAGAGATCGAGCGCAACAATACTTGGATGTTGCTGGTGCGGCCTTCATTGGGATTGACTCACAGCAACGAATCTTCTTGGTTAATCGGAAAGGATGTGAAATCCTGGGCTATTCGGAGGACGAGTTGATTGGACGGAATTATTTTGATTTATGTATTCCCGAGCGGTTACGCAAGGATATGAAAGAATTCTTTGAAGAGGCTAGGAGGGGTGAGCGCCAACTTAGCGAATACGTTGAAAATCCGGTGTTAACAAAGGAGGGAAAAGAGCGAATCATTTCCTGGCATACCACTGTCCTAAGTGATGAAGAAGGAAATATGACTGGTGTGTTGAGTTCGGGAGAAGATATAACAGAGCAAAAAATCGCGGAGCTGGCTATGAAAGCTTCAGAAGAAAAATTCCGAACCCTAGTTGAAGATACCGCGGACTGGGTTTGGGAAGTGGACCAGCAAGGGCAATTTATCTATTCGAACAATTCAGTCGAAGAAATTCTCGGTTATACTGCTGGACAGATAATGGGTCGCGAAATTTGGGATTACCTAGATCCTGCTGAATTGATAGAAACAAAGGAATTCTTTTTGGAAAATATCGAAAAACGACGACCTTTCAAAGGGTTGGTCAATAATTTCATTCATCGTGACGGAAACGCAGTCATTTTAGAAGCTAGTGCTCGACCAATTTTCAATCAGGATGGACAGGTAGTCGGTTTTAGGGGAGTATGCCGGGATATTACTCAGCGGATGCTTGCGGATCAGATTCTGAGACAATCAGAAGCCCGATATCGTACTCTTGTTGATACATCGCCTGATGCCATCTTCCTTACAGATATTGAAGGTAAAATCCTATTAGCGAATAAGCAAGCGGTGAAAATGTTAGGTTATGAGTCTGAAGATGAACTCCGCGAAAAGATAGCTTTTGATTTTGTTCACCCTGAAGCTCGAAAGCAGGCAATTGAGGAATTACAAAGAACTGTTGAAGCCAGAATCAGTGGAACTCGGGAGCTTCCTCTTATGCGGAAGGATGGTAGTATCTTCCCTTCAGGAATTAGTGCATCTGTTCTTCTTGACGACGAGGATCATCCGACTGGCATAATAGCGATAGCTCGTGATATCACAAAACGAAAAGAAGAGGAACAAGAATTATCAGAAGCGAAATCTCGCGCTGAATTTTTCACGGATCTCATGGCTCATGATCTCAATAACATCAACCAAGCTATCCTTACGGCTTTAGAATTACTTCATTTGGATGAATCGATTTCTGAGTCAGTTCGTAATCAAACTGAAGTTGCACTTGAGCAGGTAGAACGTAGCGCAGCTCTTATTGGTCGAGTTAAAAAGTTTTCTCGCCTAGATGCGACTCAACCACTTTTTGAAGTTCATGATATTGAACCTGATTTTCAGGTTGCACTGCAATCCGTTAGGCTCGAGTTTCCAGATAAGGCGATACGTGTGAATACAAACATTCATCCTGGGACGTTCAAGGTTCTGGCTGATGATTTACTCACTGATTTGTTTTACAATCTTTTACACAACGCTGTGAAATTCAATCGAACAGGTAAAGTAGATATTGAAGCTAAAGTGAGTCCCGATTTCAACAAACGTTTTCTGAGAGTTGAAATCAGCGATAATGGCCCTGGAATCCCTGATGATTTGAAGGAACTTATTTTTGCCCGTTATACTCGTCGCGTGGGAGAGCAGGTGCAGGGATCGGGAATAGGGCTTACACTCGTGCAACAAATTGTAACCCGGTATGGCGGGAAAATTTGGGTAGAAGATCGTGTTGAAAGCGACTTTTCTAGGGGTGCAAAATTTGTGTTTCTAGTCCCAGTGTGGGAATAGCGGTTTGAATTTTGGTTCACGAAGGAAGTATTCAGTCAGGGTTTGTTTGAAGATAATCCTAATAAGTAGAGATTCATTTGCTTGCTTATCTGTTCCTATCGCGTCGTGCAGCGAGCCAACAAATCAATGAAATTGCAAAGACAAATACACCGGCTAGCACTAACGCTTCGCCCAGGAAATTCAATCCAAGGATGAAGGCAACACCACCTACAACGAGGACGGTGAATCCGATAACAACTGATAAGGCGATGACAAACCGGGAAAATCCAGAAGAAGAAACAGACGCTACCTCAGAAGACATGGAAAGACCGACTCCGCGAGCTCTAGTCCTGTATCTGTCTATTGCTATTATTATAACGGTCTTAGTATACTTCTTACCACAACCATTTATTTTGGCTATCCCCACCGCCTACGTTTCAGCTGTTCTCCTAAGTTTGATTGGAGTCCCTTCAGTGATTTTTGTTGATTGGATGCAAGGTGTAGTGTTTGTTGCCGTTACAGGATTCGAACAGTTCCAAATTGTGCGTGAATGTACAGGCATTCAAGTGATTGCTGTGTTTATGGGTTTGATTCTCCCACTTCCACGAGGAACTTGGCCAAGGAAAATCATAGCTGTGATTATTGTTACCATCATGCTGTTTGTAGCGAATGTTCTTCGAGTTGTATATGAAATCTGGCTAGTGTATTGGGGAATCCTTCCTTGGGAAATTGCCCATTACCCAATGAGTTTCGTGTTGGGCGTCGTTGGAGTGTTTGTACTTTGTATTGTTGCAATATTAGTCGTACCTGGTTTCATCGAAACCTTTGAAGACATGATCTATTACATATTCCCACCTAAGCCAAAAGAGGAAACACAGGTCGAAAACAATGTAACCCATTCCGATGCACAGCCTTCTGTGTCATTCACGAGCAATACAAATCATTTCACGTCATAAGAAAAAAGGGCATCTTAACGAGAAATCTGGTCGTATCATTTCGTAAGGCGTTTAAGTGGGTTCAACCCGTTATAGACAAGCCAACGCGTGTCAACTTGAATTCCACGGAGATGAGCCAATCGGATTTTATGAACGAGCTGGTTCTTTTCTTCTTCATCCTGTACTTCGATTACACCGTCCACTGAGAAACGCAAAGTATTGACAACTTCTTCAGTATGAACTCCAGTTTCCAGTAAATACAAACCTGTTACTCCACTGTCCTTAACACGGCCACACAATACCTGTAGGAATTTGATCACTGAAAGTGGTGAGGAATACGTCATCAATGTTGTCAAATTATCAAGACACAGATGCCCGTTTTTCATTGTCGCTATCGCCTGTTGAAGTACCAGGTTAATGGTGTTCAAGTCATAGAGGTTTTGGAAAGCAAAGGTCTCTTTAGAAGATTGAGCCGTTACGCAGGAAACACCATCCACAATATTTAGACTGGATTTGAGTTTCTTTTCACTAAACTGATTTATTGTGTCACGCACTTGAATAGGTGACCAGAGGGTTGTCGCAAAGAGTGCTGGTTCATCATTTTGCAAACGGTCTGCAAGATATCGAAGAGCAAGAGCTGTTTTTACCACACCAGGAGGTCCAAGAATCAGAAGTTGTGAACCTCTGGGTATTTCCAATGTGCCCTTAGGTGCAAAGTCCAATATGATTAAATCACTCATTGCTAGCACCTCCTGACAACTCTAGACCCTGTTTTCCAAGGAGAATTTCCTGCCACTGTGTTGTATGTTGTGAACCGATTAGACTATACATTCGAATATTCCAATGTAGCGACCCATCAGACCCTTCCTCGACTTTTGTTTGAATTGAGCCTTGAACGAGAGAGCGTAGATTGGTTATCAGTTTATTGTCATGAGCGTGATCTTCGATAACGAGAATGAGGATCTTTTCAAGAGTGGAAACCCGTTGAGCCAAACTATGAACAAAGGTTCTTATCCGTTTTTCGTCAGGAGCAGAGAGGCTTAATCCTGAAACTGAATCTAAGATAATTATGGATCCTGGTTTGAGGAGTTTGGCGTGGTCAGTTACTATCAAATTAACTTCGTTCAAGTTTCCAGGATTACTTACACGTCCCGCAGCGAAGGGATCTTTTCGCATTCCAATTCGCCAACTATAGGCGTCGATGAATTGAATTTTATTCTTCTCTGCCTTTGTGGCGAGGGGGATACCAAAGCCGTTTGCTTGTGTGATAATAGTCGAGGGAGTATTTTCTGTGGATAAGAACACCGCCTCCTTTCCATTATTTACAGCTTCAAAAGCAAGCTGAAGACACAAACAAGTTTTTCCTGATCCTGGCGGACCCACTAGTGCAATACTCGTTCCTTGTGGGAGTCCCCCTTGGATAATTGGATCGAGAAGCACAATAACCCCCTCGGTCGTTTTGCAAGCAAGCGAACCTCATTCGAAGCTGGAGCCGAGTTATTAATCTAGTTTTCTTGAGTACGAAAAAAGGTTTTGGGAACTCTGTAGATGTTTAGCAAATGTTTGCGAAGAGACGGAAACCTCTTAAGCCACGGATTTGAGGTCAATACAGTTAGGAGACCATCTAATCGGGGGATTAGCGTGGCTGAAAAGACAAAATCAGGTATCCCAGGGCTAGATGAAGCACTGCACGGAGGATTTCCCGAAGGTGCAGTAATTCTCATCAGTGGAGGCCCTGGAACGGGGAAATCAATCCTAGTGAACCAGTTTCTCATCAAAGGTGCCGCTGAACATAAAGAACCTGGCGTTCTTGTGTCCATGGAAGAATCACTCGCATCGACAATTCGGAATATGAAGCAGTTTGGTTGGGACCTGCAAGAGCTCATGGATGAAGGCCTGCTTGCGTTGGTCGATGCTTCACCAATGATTCAAAATGAACGTGTTGTATTGAAGCCTGAACATCCAGTTCTGGGTCGGGAAGAATTCACGATGGAATCCCTCTTGTCGTTGATTCATCGAGAAATTCGGCGAGTCAAGGCGAAACGAGTTGCTATCGATTCCATTTCAACGTTAACTATTCAACACAAGGAACTCTTTCGGATTCGTCACGATCTGTTGAACATGGTTCGCTCTCTTCGGATGACCAACGCAACGTGTTTAGTTGCTGTCGAAAGTCCCAGTGAGGAAAGCATTGGACGATTCGATGTAGAGGGCTTCTTGATGGATGGTGTGATTAGTCTGAAATTAACCCGGCAGGGTACAGTTCGTATACGCACGATTGAAATCGCCAAGATGAGGGGAACCAGCCACCAAATGAACCCACTTCTCCTAATAATTAACGAAAAAGGAGTTCAAGTTTCTGACCTCCCACCAATTCAATAACTTGACAATGTCATAGAAAAATTATGAAATGAAACCGACGGGCTTAAATTCAAATAGATATAATTTGACGTGAGGGTTACCAATACAAGGGTTTGGTGTTTAGAAATATGGAAGCGAAAGGCAGCCAATTCAGATTCAAAGTTTCCGTCATTGGTGATTACGCTGTCGGAAAAACTTCGATAATTAAACGTTACATGACTGATTCTTTCGATGAGGGTTACAAAGCAACCTTAGGAGCAGCCATATCTACGTTTAAGACAAAGGCGAAGGATTCAGACATTTCCTTACAGGTCTGGGACCTTGCAGGCCAAACTTCATTTCGCCGAGTAAGAGTCCAATATCTCTTTGGAACGGATTTTGCTATCGTTGTATATGATGTTACCCGAAAAGATTCACTCAAATGCGTTAACGAATGGGCCGATGATGTCCGGAAAGGTGCTCCCGAAGTTCTCCTGTACTTGGTCGGAAACAAGGTAGATTTGAAAGAAGACCGTGTTGTAAAAAGAGAACAGGCTGAAAAAGTCGTGAAAAAACTTAACATGTTAGGGTATATGGAAACTTCTGCGAAAACGGGTTCAAACGTTAAAACTCTCTTTCAGACGATCTCCGAACTCCTCCTTCACCACACGACAAAGTCAACACAATGATTGAGAAAAAGGTGTAACATCACGTGAGCTTGCCAAACGAAATCATCGAATTCCTGAAACAGGAACAAGGCCAAATAATCCTTGTAAAAGGCAAGTCAGGAACAGGAAAAACAACGTTTGTTCTCTCATTACTAGACCAACTGGCCCAACTACTTCCTGACCGATATGACGTTGAGAATTTTGTATATCTCTCTACTCGTGTGGCAAGTACGAATTTACGAACTCAATTTCCTTGGGCCTTTGATCTTCTCCCTGAAAATCGAATTATTGATGCAACTCCCTCACTGATGGGAGTTCCTGAAACCTCTTTGGAATCAGGTGAAGTTTCCGGAGCTCGAATTATTTACTCTGATGAATTAACTTTCATTAGCGCGGTCAATGATCTGCTTCGTAATCTCACATCACCTGTATGTCTTATCGATTCCTTTGATGCGATTATTGAAGCAGCCCAGGCAGACCCACAACGCCTCACGGCCGCATTATCAAACCTTGGTCGAGTATTGAGTGCGAAGATCATTTTGGTTGTAGAAGGAATCCAAGAATCAACGCTAGACCACATAGTTGACGGAATTGTGTGCGTAACAAAAACGCAAACAGAAGGGCGGATGTGGCGAAGTCTGCGATTAATTAAACTTCGTGGAACATCCATCGAACGGGGAATGCGAGGATTTTCCCTACGAGGCAACCGGTTTTGCACACTGCATTCCTATGATGCTGAACAGGCCTTCCGAGTATCTGATTTTGAAATAATTCCCCATACAGCAGGTAGATTTTCTTCTGGGATCAAAGAACTCGATAACATCTTTGGTGGATTTCGCCGAGGTAGCACTTTCTTCATGGACGTATCGAAAGGCGTGGCTAATGAAGTAATCAACACAATCACCTTGAGTATGGTTGCGAATTTCATTCGCCAAGAAAGTGGAGTAATCATTGTTCCACCAAATAAACTCAGTTTCCGACGACTCAAGGCTGCGGCATTACGTTACGGTTTTGTGGACCAACTTAATACGCAACTTCGTTTATTCACCAGTGCTGCTTCCAGCCTTGGAGTAACTAGTGCTGCAGCTGAACTGGGTGAGCCGTACTACAAAACTGTAGCATTTAGAGAAAGCTCTGATTTAGAAAACGCGTGGAGTATGGTTCTTGAAGAGCTCCGCAACCAGGGATGTAAAAATCTACTAAGCGTTGTTGGCTTTGGCTGGCTACACTCGTGGCTTGGTCCCCAAGAACTCCCCCGATGGGCTACACGTATCGCCAATGATACAGCTACAGAAAGTAATCTCGCAGTAACAATTGGCTATAGCAGTACATCTGAGATCAATCAATATCTAGCTGATCTTGCTGATGTTCATGTTAAAATTGCTGTCAAGGAAGGCGTTACCATCTTCCATGGCATTAACCCCTCAACACCCCAATACTGTATCTACACACACCTTGTGGAGGGTAAACCTAAAATTGGCTTCCAAGAAATCGGATAAAATTCGAATCCTCTTAGCAGACGACTCAGAAACCTTTCTCCGTGCCGCCCAAGTCTTACTTAAAGAATATAATATAGAGACCGCGGCAGACGGTGAAGAGGCCCTTGCAAAAATCAAAGCAAATCCACCAGATATCTTTTTTGTCGATTTAGTCCTCCCCAAAATCAGCGGGACAGAACTCATCAATAAAATCACCGTGGAATACCCAGATGTGGCCATCGTCGCATTGACTGCAATCGACGATGATGAAACCGTGCAAGAAGTTCTAGAGATGGGAGCTAAAGACTATCTCATCAAAGGTGCCCTCTCATCGGACACTTTCAAATCTATCATTGAACGGCTCACAACGGATTCAGGCTAATCAAACGATAGGCGAAACCAGCTTTGAAATGAAATTAGCTCATTAAAAACCGGTTTGAGAAATAGATTTTCGAAATAATTTGGTATAATTTATCTTCGATTCTTTTTATTAAAAAGAGTAGATGAATGCAAAAAGGAGGGGGAAGGTATCTTGCTAGGAAGATACCTTTTGCCGTTTATATCGACGTATAACAAATATTGATCCTAAAGAAAGGGCTAATCCGAGAGCTATGGCTTCAAATGGGAAGCCGGGAATCCCTTCCGGAAAGGTGATGGGTGGCAATTCGATATAGGTGCTCACTATGTTACTCCATGGACCTGCAAGAGTATTATTGTCAATGGCTCGTACACGGAAATAGTAGGTATCATTTGAGAAGAAGATAAAGCTGTGATTCAACATCGTT
>JBHLNC010000048.1:0-9564 GCA_048937435.1 Promethearchaeota archaeon
AACACGATACTATGAAGTCCTTCTTCGCGGCATCGTTCTAGGGCTTTCAGTTTCTGAGATAGTAGGTTTACACCACGAGCTGCAAGGTATGGTTCCTTTGTTACGCCATCAAACTGCATGTAGACGGTACTTAAACCCGCTTCAATCAGTTTCTTCGGATATCCCTTTTGGCTTAATAATAGGCCATTTGTGGCAATCTCAACGTGGGGGAAACCCACATCTTTGGCCATTTTAATAATTTCAGGGAGATCTGCGCGCATCGTCGGTTCGCCTCCAGCAAATTGGACTGCTGGTGCAGGCACCGGTTTATTAGCGCGTAGATTTTCTAACATCGATCGGATTTCTTCTAAACTTGGTTCATATACATAACCCGCTTTACCTGCATGTGCAAAACAGATTGGGCATTCAAGGTTGCAGCGGTTGGTGACATCGATGAGGGCCAAATTAGTGTGGGTTTTATGATTTGGACAGAGACCACAGTCATTGGGGCATTGGTTGACGGTTTCAGTACGTGGGTTATCTAGTCCAATGCCTTTGTAAGCAAATTTGAAGGCACGATTGAATTCGGACGCACTGGACCAATATGTGTCCTTGTATTCGCCATGTTCTTTGCATTCTTTTTTCATCATGACTTTACCGTCTTCTTCATAGACGGTGGCCTCAATGACGCAGAAGCATTCGGGGCAAATGGACTTAGTGGTATAGGGTAATTCTTTGGGGGGCATTTTTTCCATTTTGTATAGTCGCTCCTTTGTGGTTACCACTCAAGAGTGGTGATTTTGTACTGTTTCGGTCAGGGGTGTCTTAAAAGGATTTTCCGAAATCTCCGAGTAGGAAAAAGCTAGTTTGTTAGAGGAGAAAGCGTTTTTAGTAATATCCTGATATATATCAGGGTATGTCCCGGGTAATACGCTTGCATTTGGTGTCAGTCAAACTCCCCAAGGCCTACGTCAAAGGGCTCGATACGCTGGTTGATCGAGGAACCTATCCAACGCGAAGTGAAGCAATACGTGTGGCTATCCGCGACCTACTTAAACGTGAACTCTGGATTTCCGGTTCACCCCTAACTATGCTTCGAACGCCTGAAGATTAATTCCCATCATTCAGGAATCAGCGTTCGCGTGTCCCTTGGATGAACTCTTCAACCTGCTGTTTCGCAATGTTATTCTCATTCTTTTTAGGCTCTTTTCAAGATATAAAAAATACCTGCACTAGAATAGGAATAACCAGTTTCATCAAAAATCGCTTCTGCGATTCTGCCATAAGAGTTGCTCTTCTTTCGAAGTTCTAATATTCGTTCATAGATCTCAGAAGGCATCTCTGCATTTCCTCTTGATTGTCTCGCCCTTGCCATTTTGCCAACTTTTTTAGCTGCCTTTTGGCGTCCCGAAGCATTTAGAAAGAACGGTAAATTAACCGCCTGCTCAACGCTATCAGGCTTTTTTATCTGAATATTCCTGCCTGCTTCAAATGCCCTAATTTTACAAGATAAAAGTAATTTTGACACAAATGATTTGTTTACGCCACAAGTAATGCCAATAGCGTGATTACTAACGCTTGCCCACCCGTCTCCATCACTTAATCCTTGTAGAAATTTTACTTTTATCTCGTGAGGTGCCTTGAGAAGCCATTCAGCACGAATCTGATTGTAAGTTGTTACTTCGTTCCGTTTTATTCCCAGACAACAACGAAGCATCCATGTAATTATCGGGCTCTTTTCGGAGATCCAGTGGTGGTACGATCTCTTTTTCTCAGGTTCATGTTCGTTTGCTGATATTCCCAATTTTTTAAGACAATTACAAGTATAATCTCCAATTTCCTTACTCCAGTCATAAGATTTTGAAAGACGGAGATCTAATCTCATCGAAGTCCCTCTTCCGTTCTTAGCAGCATCGCTAGTCATAATACCTAACACATAAGCGAATGCCTCATTTTTTTCGATATCTTCAAAAAAAGTTTCTAATTCCATATTATGTTCGGTTTTTAATGAATCTATAACTTCACGAATTTGAGCCCATTTTCTTGGTTTTAATGGAACTTCAGTGAAACCGACTGGATAATAAGGGTACCCATTTCTCATTCTAATTGGAAGCCATTTGCTTCTGGGTTTCAACACACGTTTCGGTATTTTAGAAGCAAGATTAACAAGATCTGGCCTAATACCTTTGTTTATCCAGTTCCAAATTTGACTTTCACGCATTTGAACATCTTTTGCTATCTGAGAATAACTTCCTCCTTCGCTTAGCTTATTTAAAACCTGAAAATATTTGTTAACTTGGTTTAACAAGTGAAAGAACTTTTTACGCCCCCATAATCCAAGTAACTCTTCAAAGGGAAAATATGTTTTAAGAGCCCTTAGAACTTTCTGGGTTGAGTTAAGATAATTAATTGAAACGCGTAATTTTTCAAAGCGTTTTTTGCCTTCTGTCTTGGAAAATCCTTTCTCTATAAGAAAATAAAGACGAGGTTTGCTCCCGTCCTTAATGTAACCCTGGATCTTATTTCGTGATAGATTATATTTTCTTGCAAACTGTCTGAGCTCACCATAATTTAGGAATGTTCTATTACGAAGCCGGTTGAAAAGTTCAACATGACTTTCAGCATCACAAATTAGCTTACTATAATTTTGAATACGCCGAAGACCGAAATATTCCTGGTCAACTATTTCATGAAGAACGGCTTTTGAAGATATGAGTGTGTGACCAATTATGGGGCGCCAAATGTTGATTGGTTTCAAGATTATATTTGTCGATTCTTTAGGAACCATACTGATTATTAGGTTATAGAAAATATAACAGGATAGAGAGGGCATTCAAAGTGAATGATAGTTTTGTTAATAGAATAAGATATATTCCAATTTGATTACTTCGTTTAACGCTCGCGTTCTCCTTGAATGAATTCTTCAACATACCTTTTTGCTATAGAATCTTCGATCTGTTCTGGAGGGTGTTTAAATGAGTAGGCTGAGACGCTAAGGAGCGGACCGCTCACTCCTCGGTCTAACGCAAGCTTCATTGCCCGGATAACATCTGCCACGACCCCTGCACTATTCGGTGAGTCTTCTACTGATAGCTTCAGTGCTACACTGATTGGCATTCCGCCCCATTTCTTTCCCTGGGCGTGGATGTAACAAACCTTCGTATCATTAAGGAAAGGAACGTAGTCACTGGGTCCAATTCGAGTGGGAACAGGATAATCAAGAATGCTGGTTACTGCTTCTGTCTTGCTGATGCGCTTACTTTTCAAACGATGCTCCGCTAGCATATTCTCAAAATCAGTATTTCCACCGATATTGAGCTGATAGGTTTCATCAATTTCCACACCACGATCGGAAAGAAGCTGGGCAATCACTCGATGCAGAATCGTAGCGCCAACCTGGCTTTTAATGTCGTCTCCCGCCATTGGAAGGCCTGCCTTGCGGAATTTCTCCTGCCAACCACTATCTGATACAATGAACTCTGGAATGCAATTGATGAATCCGCAACCTGCATCAAGAGCTGCTTGGGCATAATAGCGTGATGCTTCAGCACTTCCGACAGGAAGAAAATTGATCAAGATTTCTGCGCCAGCCTTTCGTAGCTCTTCTGCAACGTCAACTGGCTTCATATCCTTCGTATCATACACATCAAAGGAGCCTTTCATGTGATCGGCAACGCCATCTAGAATGGGGGCTGGTAACACTTCAACTCCTAACTTGGGAACCTCGGCAAATTTGATAACTACGTTGGGTTGTACGAAAATTGCCTCACTAATGTCTTTTCCAATTTTGCCAGCATTGACTTCGAAGGCTGCTACAAACTCTATGTCTCTGCATAGATACCCGCCAAATGAAGGGTGCATGAGTCCTATAACTCGCCCCTCTTTTCCTGTAACACCTTTGTAATAGTAGATGCCTTGAACAAGGCTTGATGCACAATTTCCAAGCCCTGCGATAGCGACTTTAATGGACCCCATGATAACCACCTACATATAATATTTTATGGTGATAAAGTATATGAAGCGACTAAGCCGCGTGCACCATTTAAGCATTTCTCCTTTTTCGAACAAAAAGCCCGTAGGAGGCAGCAAGTTAAAATCGGTGAATTCTCCTTAACGCTAGCGAGCAGCCATGTCATATATCTCTTATCAAACCCGAAGGTCTAGTATTCTGCTCCCAATTCTTGTTGCCATCGGCATGATTGTCTACTTTGTTGTCCTTGTATTTGTCTTTTCTAATCTCCCTCCTTTTCCTGAGCCTCCGCTATCCAGTGCGCTTCGATATTTTATTTTACCAGTTGCCTTCGCTTTCCCATGGATCCTCTTTGTCTTCATTTTCCGGGAACGAACTATTAATGCCACGGAAATCATGAACCAAAAGGGGAACCTCATTCCCCTCAGATGGCGAATGCTTTACGGTTTCAATACTCTGATAATTCTCGGCTTTTTCATCTTCCCATTCATCTCTCCTCCACTTGGAATTTTTGCCGCCCTCGTATTGGCCTATCGTCTTGTTCATCGATCCGAAAACATATGGCAGAGAAGTCCAGGCATGCGAATGGGCTATACTCTGATTCTCTTCTTCCTCTTGGCTGCTGTTCCTGTTTATTTAACTATCATCTGGTTTCAATACATTTTCGCCGTTGTTGGCGCTATGTTGGCTGGATGGATTTTCTTCTTCGATCCCTTATACTTCACATCACTTTGTATCGTCAACGCCCTGTCATTAGGTGCACTCCTCGCACTCTCTTACGGCACATTAGACGACAAAGGAAAGGTCACATATGAAGACAGCAAGAAAATGTGGTATATTTGGTTTGGACAACTCCTCGTCATTATTACCCAATGGATTCTTCTCAATCCTTTCCCCTTTTTCTATAATATCTGGGGATTCACCTTTGCTACACCTGATCCCCTCGGGTTTGCAGGCAGTTTAGGAAATATCTCCTACATCAACTACATCTGTTTGGGAATCATTGCCATAGTTTACTTTGTTCGGTTTGTCCTTCGAATCGGAGGCCCCTTGCGGTTATCAATCATCGGCATACTTTTCGTCTCTGCATTTCTTGTTGTCGAAATCCTGTCTACCTTATTCATTGTACCAGGAAGTGTTATTCGACCGATTCTAATTGTCGGATCAAGCCTGATTTTTATCATTGCCTTCACAATCAGCTTCTTCGCTGCACCCGATGAACTCATCGAGAAAGCCGAACTCATTGTTGAGGAGACCGACCGCTTGGAAGAATTAGCCACTGAAGAAGCAGAAACTGGAACTGAAGAAACTGAAGAGACTACAGCAGAAAGTTAACCGATTACACATTGCGGAGAAATGCGGGGACTTTTGATAATTCAATTAAAGGAATGTAAAGCCATTTCCGGTCAAATGTTCCCGAAGCGTAATCCCAAACTTCTTCAGGATCAGACTTGTATTTGATAAAAGGTCCCTTAGGTCCCTTGTCAAGTTCCACATACAAAAATAACGGTAAACCTTCCAGTTCCCAGTAGCCAGGAATTGATGTAAATGTACCCATAATGTGTTTATCTCCGCGTTTGAAGTGGAGAATTGTTGCTGTACGTTCTCTAACCGCCCAAAAATGTACGAGTCGAACAAGGTTGTCAAGATCTTTAATTTTCATGAGAACTGCTGGTTTGAAGTCAAAGTCGGTCAAATCAATCAACCTTGCGTCATAATCCATTCCTGAAAATAAAGCCTTTGCTTAGATGAAGGTTAGTACCAGCATTTTTGAGGATGTATGCAAAGAGCTAGTTTGCAATGGAATTTCGAATTGCGTGCGCTCAGATGGATGTTGCATTGGGAAATAAAAAACAAAACTTAGAGCATGCAGCGAAGATAATGAAGGAAGCAGCAAGTCGCAAGGTTGATCTGGTTGTTTTTCCAGAGCTCTTCACAACTGGATATTGTTTGGATCAGGCAAATGTACTTGCTGAACCACCCAATGGTCATTCCATTGAGCTACTTCGTGACTTGGCAGGTCGGTTCCGGATATTCATTGTCGCAGGTAGTATCCTTGAACGTCGCAATCAAGATATCTACAACACTTGCCATTTGATAGGAAAAGATGGGAAATTGCTTGGATATTATGACAAAGTTCATCTGTTTCCCCCCTTCGAAGAACCTCGCTACCTAACGGCAGGAACAAGTGCTCCGATATTCAAAACTAGTCTAGGAATATTTGGGTTGATGATTTGTTTTGACCTCAGGTTTCCTGAGATAGCTCGTGAGTTGACGATTAATGGATCGCAAATCATTTTTTGTCCTGCGGAGTTTCCTGCAGAACGGATAGCGGTATGGGCAACTCTATTACGGGCTAGAGCGATTGAAAATCAAGTTTTTGTGGTGGGTTGTAACCGAACTGGAAGTGATGGCCAAACCCTCTTTGGTGGACGGAGTGCAATCATTGACCCCGAGGGTACTACCCTTTCTCAAGCTGATGATTCACCTCAGCTAATTGATACAAAAATTAATCTAGCTGACGTGGAAGCCGTTCGCCAGAAGTTCCCGCAGATGAAGTATCGTCGCACTGAATTCTGAACACAAGTCAAACCTTTAAGAAGGACTAATTCAAGTTAAGGTGCTGACTATTTGCTCATTGGTGGCAAGAGACGTGTGGCGTCGAAAACGTGAAGGAGTCATTCAGGATCTGATTCTTCAGCATGCCCAGGCCGTGCTAAAAACAGTCCAAGCACTTTATGATTATATCAGTGTTGTTCGTAAGAAAAAACCTGACAAACGGATTGTTGAGAAAGAAAAGGAACTCGGCGAGAAAGTGTTAGAACTCGAGAGGGAGGCCGATGAACTTGAAGAAAAAGTTGATGAGGAACTCTTCCGTGGTGCATTTCTTCCTGTGACGAGTAGTGATCGCTTCGATTTAATCTCTTCAGTAGACGGGATAGCTGATCGTTGCGAAATTATTGTTCGTAAACTCCGTATTATTGCTGAGCCAATTGAGCTAGAAGTCAAGGAAAAACTCAGTGAAATGGCCAGCCTTTCTGTTAAAGCCACAGAGGTCCTAATTGAAAGTATTGAACTGATGGGCAAGGATTTTGATGGTGCCCTATCGAAAGGGCATTCAGTTTATTCTATTCGAGAAAAGAACCGTGATGTGGAATTTGAAACACTTGAGTTACTCGTCGACCTTGAGATGGAATGTTCAACCTTTGTGCTCTTGCATGATGTCATCCAATTATTGGGGCAGACAACAGATCGGGCTAAGGTTGCAGCTGAAAGTGTCATCTCAATGGTAATCAAATATCGTTCGTAAAAATTCATGGTAAGCGATTTCTCAGACGAGCCCTAACCGAACTCAGCTCGGCGTTTAAGATATTTTTCTCGCAATCGTTTGTAGGTGGCTTCATCTACACCACCCGCTCGTTTACGTTGCTCTAATCGATTAAGCAGTTCATCAATGGCTTGCCGTTCTGATGATACCTCATCACTGGACACCTCACTGTTATTTGTCATTATCTGTGGTTTTTCGGAGTTTGTGCTAGGTTCATCCATTTCTGGGGGTGGTGTCGAATTGGAATTAGGTGACGTGGATATACCATTTTGTTCAAATTGTTCCTCCAGCTTTGCCATTTCTTCTTCAATGGCGTCAAGTTGTTCTTTGACATGTTCATCCGTTTCCTCTGTCTCTTCTGCTCTGGTTCGACGAGCCCGAAGGAACCTTGAACTTGACGGTGAATCCTGTTGGATACTCGATCCGGAACTATTTGCTGAATTTGCAACCGCAAGAGAGTTACTAATCGCACCTGGTTCAACCACGATGGTTTCCAATTCTGCGGCACGTTTATCTCGCCGAATTCTCGGTTGAGCATGTTTTCTAGTCACGCGCTCGCCTGAAGCAGAACGAGCACCTCTTGGAAGTGGACGTCGCGGCTCTTCAGTCACAGTTGGTTGACTACGTCGATCTAACAATAAACTAGCAGCTAAAATGGGAATCCAGGCTAGAATTACAATGTTTAAGAGGCTACTTAAGCCGGAAAACATACTTTCGAGAAAACCTTGAATTACGAAGGCATCGACGAGTAAGAGGACAGCAAAGACGACAAATATTCCAATGATTGCTGATGAGCGCTTACTAGGCATGCTCCATTAGTCACCTGTGACTGACTCTTTTTTTCCCCGCTTTGAAGAAGTCAAATGTCTTCTTTCCTTTTTTTCTAATCTGGCTAAATACTTGTTTCGCAACCGGTTGTATAACTGCTTTGAGATTGCGCCTTTCGCAAGCTTTTCTTCCAACGCTTCAAGAAGCTGATGGACTGCAAGTTCAGATAAGTCTTCATCGACTTGTTCTTCATCCACAGGAGAGGGCGAATCTAAAGTAAGGTCAATTACCTCGGAGTCAATTATGGGTTCTTCAGCCAGTTGACGCTTTAGCATTTGAACACGTTTTTCAAGTTCTTCAATTCGCTCTTGGAGCTTTTCTGAAGGAACTTCCCTTTTGGGTTTCTGTATTTCTTCGGACTCCGTTGTAGTCGGAGGAACCTCAGGTTTTGCTTCCTCGACTTCAGTATCAAGGAGTCTAGCTTGAAACGACTCTATACTTCTCGGTTCTTCGGTTTCCACTGACTCCAAGGTTGTGTCAGGAAGGGATGAAGAAAAAGACCGAGGAGGTGAAGTTTCATCAGAATCTTCCGTTCGGTATACATAGACTATCGCGATTCCAAGAAACATAATGATAAGAGCGAATAAGCCAATCAACGGTGATATAAAAAAGAGAACAATACCGAAAATGAAGGTTATACAACTACAAACAATATACCCTGCTCGACTG
This sequence comes from Promethearchaeota archaeon, assembly GCA_048937435.1. Classification (GTDB taxonomy): domain Archaea; phylum Asgardarchaeota; class Hermodarchaeia; order Hermodarchaeales; family Hermodarchaeaceae; genus Hermodarchaeum. Next base: position 8,775 of record JBHLNC010000048.1, read on the forward strand.
TCCCGACTCATTAGTTGTCAACCAAATTCCGGCTACTTGAGAGAAATTCTCTCCTTACATTAAATCTTGTTGTATCACCCTAATAACTAATCCTTGTGGCTTGTCTGATTTCTTATTTCCCCTGAAATTTTTCCTGGCAACACACATTTAAACACATTTTCCTGCAGAATGCTTGAGTGGTGTCCATAAATTGCCAATTCTTCGTTCAGGAAAAGTCCCTCCCGAGACACTTGAAAAGCACGTCTTTCCCTATCTTGGCTCTGGAGATTCAGATATAATTCATGGTCCAGGAATAGGCAGGGATGCAGCCTTAATTCGGATCGGTCGGCAAGTAGCAGTAGTAACTACCGATCCCATAACTGGAGCTGTTCACAAGATTGGCTCATATGTTATCCATATCTGTGCTAATGATGTAGCCACGTTTGGTATACGACCTCGCTGGTTTTTGGCTACAATCCTACTCCCTGAAAACGCTAACACCCAGCTGCTAGAAGACATCATGGTCTCCATGCATACTACTGCAAAGAAGCTTAATGTGGCAATTATCGGTGGACATACTGAGGTAACCCCTGGGCTGAGACGTCCCATAATTATTGGATTTATGCTTGGTATTGCCGAAGATGAGGAGTATGTGACTTCATCAAATGCTCAACCTGATAATTCCTTAATTCTCACCAAAGGCGTAGCTATAGAAGGAACTGCAATTCTCGCCACAGAACGAGCTAATGACCTCCGCCAAAAGCTAGCCGAGAATGTGATTGAACAGGCGCAACTGTTCATCAATCAACTA
>JBHLNC010000049.1:0-9556 GCA_048937435.1 Promethearchaeota archaeon
TTGGTGACGCGTTCCATGCACTCGTTGATGTGAGGCGTGTTGATCCAGTGTTAAGCTCAGTTGCTGATGACTTTAAATCAGAAGTACTGGTATCAAAGATTTCTATGGGTGGACCAATCTATAAATAAGTTGGGAAAAATCTTGAACAAAGTAGAAGTGAAGACGATGAAGAATCAACCGTCTTCGATTTTGTTTCCTAAAATGCCAAAATCTCTACTAATCTCGATAACGGCATTGATGGCTGCCCTTGTGGCTGTATTGACGATGGCATTCCAGATTTATGTTCCCGCGACAACGGGCTACTTTAACTTGGGTGAGGTCGGGGTCTTTATCTCAGCCATCTTATTTGGACCGATAGTTGGAGCCGTGGCCGGGGGTGTCGGTTCAATGGTTGCTGATATTGCGACAGGTTTTGTGCAGTATGCGTTCGCAACTTTGTTGATTAAGGGTCTGGAAGGGTTTGTGGTTGGTTACTTGAGTTTTGCGTTTCGAGATCGATTGGCGCCAAAACAATTGAGATATCTTGGAATCGGGCTAGGTTTTGGACTAGCGTTTTGTGTCATTCTCATTGGAGTATTTCGATTTAGTGGTGAATTGCAATTAATCGGAGGTCCTGAAGTGCCCTGGTGGGAGATTCCACTCTTTCTCCCCTCATGGGTCTGGTTCCTTCTAGGAGTTTTTCTTGGATTTATGACGGTTTTCATAACCCTACGGTTTGAACCTCAAGCGGCATGGAGTGTAATGGCAATGTTACTCAGTGGGGGACTAATGATGACCGGGTACTTCCTCTATGAGTTTTTCATATTCCAGTATGCTGCTCTTGCGGAATTGCCTTTTAACGTCATGCAGGTGATTATTGGAATAACCATTGCACTTCCCATAACTGAACGTCTCTTGAGAACTATGAAGAATTCAGGATGGATAGGTTAAACCTGAGGGTAGGCGCAGGTTTTTAGCGGTATGAATTAAGATTTATTTCGATATCGCATTATCTCTCGTGTTGCGTATGACTGAACCCGAATTGCCTGAAGATCCTATGGAAGCCATCATGCAAATCCTCCGGGAAGCCGAACAAAATGTAGATGGCGTACAAGGTGTGGCAGTGGTATCAACGGACGGACTCCCAATGGCAAGTGCCGTTGACACAAAAATGGGCGAAGCAGAACTTGCTGCATTGGCTTCCTCGATGCTGTCTATCGGTTCGACTGCAATGGATAATCTCAAGAAAGGCAAACTAGATAGCATCTATGTGAAATGCGATAAAGGGTACATTTTGCTCCGATACAGTGGTCCTTTAGCGGTTGTACTTTTTATCACTGAAGAAAATGCGCGATTAGGTCCCCTTTTACTTGAATTAAAACGTACGGCTGCACGTCTTGAAGAGATGCTTGGATTCGGTTAGCAGTTCTGTGTTTTAGTCTTAGAATCCTAAATGCTTGATGATTTCATCAACGCCAATGTCTTTTCGGATGCTTGTTTGGAATACAACAAGATTAGAATTGATTTCCTTCGCATCTCGCTCAAGTTGGTCGACATCTACTTCCATGACGTCAGCTAAGTCAATTTTGTTGATAACAAGGATATCGGCTTCATGAAACATCACTGGATGTTTTTGAATCATCCACGGGCCCTCTGTTACACTGACCACAACAAGTCGAAGATGACTGCCTAGCGGAAAATCAGCAGGGCATATGAGATTTCCTACATTTTCGATAATGATAATCTTGATTGATTCAATGTCAACAGACTGCAATGCTTTTTGGATTAATTTTGCATCGAGATGACATTCTACACCTGTATTAACCTGAATGGTTTGAACTCCGTGTTTGGCAATGCGGTCAGCGTCAATTGTTGTGGTAACGTCACCAGCAATTACCAGTATTTCTTTTCGCCGAGAGGCCAGTTTTTGAGAAATCGCTTCTACAAGGGAGGTCTTGCCTGATCCAACACTACCTAAAATATTGATAGCCTTGATACCGTGTTTTTCAAAGAACTCTAAATTCTCTTTTGCCAAGGCCTTATTTCGTTCCATGAAGTTTTCTTCTAGTGCTATCTCGATGACTCCAGAACTAGGAGAATGGGTATGCCCATGATGCCCCCCTGAATGATCATGGTGGTGTTCTCCCCCATCAGGGGTAATCACGATACGTTTTTTTTCTTTGTTTTTTGGTGTCAAAGGATTACCTACCAATACTTGGGCAATTCATATCCAGTCTTTTGAATTATTCCATCATTCTATTGGTTTGGAAATAAAGCGACTCAAATGTAATTTATTCAAGATATATAGAACATCAAGCTTAATTGATGGGGAAGGAGGTATTTCGATGCAAGCGTTACATATTGCTGAAACTCGAGCCATTGTACCGGTTACTCGTAAACTTACACAACTTAGGTTTACCCTCGAAGATCTAGTTGGTCCAGCTCCAGCAGGTGAAGAAGAATCAGGACCTTCAGGAGCACCTCGAGGGCGTTTAAGTAATCGTCGCATAGGACAACTAATTCCAAATGCCGTTTTACAATGTCAAAAAGCTTCCTCGGAATTTATTGAGTTAACCCTGACATATGACCGTACAGTAAGAGTTCCTGAATATATTACACGAGAGCGCCGATATAGGACGTTAACTTATACAGCGAGTGCGGATATTCTTTGGCGACCTGAAACTGGATTCTGTTTCATTATGGACATTCCACGGCGTGCGGTAAAAGCCGCAACTTGGATATTATCCGCTGCTGTATTGGGATATCCCGGTCGATTATCAAGTTATGATGTAGATCGGACTCAAATGCGCAAAGTAATCCGTTTCCTGACTAACACGTCGGGGGGAGGTCCTGGCGAGCTTGTGCGTGCAATTTTTCGAGAAATTGAACTCAATGGAAACTACTTTGATGAGGTAAATATTCGTGCTCGAGATTTAAACAAGATGGATCTATACAAAGAAGTGCAAAAGGGTGCTGGGCATATCCATGCGATCAGTTTTGTTACTCCTATTATTGATAGCATCGGGCGTCCCTTAGTTTGTCGAATGGACTCAACAGGTGCAATTCAAATTTATTCGCAGCGACTTCCTAATGATTCCTTACGTGCTCTTCTTCTTTGGTTGGAGGAAATGTTTGCGAAGTAAACTAAGGTCGTTATCCCAAACGCATGGTCTCCACTAAGCTTATTTGTGCCTGTTCAGAGTTAGGGGTATCGCTACTTGAGGTACGTCATCAATGGTTCTTGTAACCAGTGGAAGTCCATCTAAAACTCTTGCCTGGAAAGTTGCTCAACAACTTGGTGCCAAGTTCATTGACACCGAAGTTAAACGGTTTCCAGATGGTGAAACCTACGTCAGGTTTCTAGGCGAAGTTGCCAAAGAAGATGTAGTTGTTGTTCAATCGTTGGGGCATCAGCCCAATCATTATCTTGTTGAACTTTTTCTCATGCTTGATGCGCTTAAAGATTTGAAGGCAAAGCGGGTCATTGCGGTCTTACCCTACTTTGCATATGCCCGGCAAGATGAAAGGTTCAAACCTGGGGAAGCTATTAGTCTCAAGACAGTGAGCCGTCTCATTGAAGCAGCTGGAGCCGACTATATTTTCACAATTGATTCACACCGTCATCGTGTCATAGATCAGGATGATCTAACACAAGTACCTCTCGAAGACCTAACTGCTATGGCAGAACTTGCAGAACATGTGAACTTAAAGTATGAATTAACCAATCCCGCCGTTATTGGTCCTGACGCGGAAGCAGGGGCATGGGCAAAAATTGCGGCTGATGCACTCTCTGTAGATTATGACGCCCTCGAAAAGAAACGGTTCGACGCAGAAACCGTTGAAATCAAACCCCGCCATCTCGACATCAAGGGACGCGATGTGCTAATAGTTGATGACATCATCAGCACTGGGAATACCATCATCAAGGCAATTGATGTCTTGAAGAAAAATGGTGCTAATGATATCTACGTCGCATGTACACATCCCCTCCTTGTACTAAATGCCTTGGTCCGAATCTATCAGGCAGGCGCGTTAGATGTGGTGGGCACAGATACTGTAAGTTCAACGATTAGCCATGTAACAGTCGCACCTGTCATTGCAAACGCAATTAAGAAAATCAAATAATCGGAGATAACACACATGTCCGCTCAAACACGAAAATTCTGGAAAGCCCTCAAATGCCCCGTGTGTGGGGAACGTGCCGTCTTCTTCGTCACAATGGACGCAGTAAAAGATGCGATCCAGTATCCTGTTCCCTTTGAAGTCATTCACGATGACCATAAATTTATGATCTATCTTGACTCTGGTCTTTTAATTAGCAGAATTGAAGAGCCAAAACCCCCAATAGTATCAACAGAAGCGAAGCCAAAGGCAAAACCAAAGCCAAAGCCAAAAAGCAAAAAGACTAAAAAAGAGACCTGAGACTTTCAACGCTGCAGCCCGGTAGTGTAGACTCACTCAACCAAGGAGGCACTATGGTCAATCATCCGAGGCTCTGGATTCGCCAATAAGTTGCGGTGGAGAAACCTTGGGACCGCGGTTCGAATCCGCGCCGGGCTACCATTTCCTTTTAGAATTATTATAACAGGTTATCGGTCGAAGAATGGACTCTTTCCCGTTGCAGCTAGAGGAATACCAATGATGATGGTGCAATCTGGCATTAGTTTCATCTTATATGCCCCTACTCCTGCTCGAAAGAAAATCCGATTATCAACATTATGAATTTGAGCTGTCTTAACAGCACTTCCTAAAGCAATACCCATATCCAAGGCTTTAATGATGCAAGTGGGACCAGCGAAAAAGAGCCCCTCCTTCCTTCCCTCCTTGAGCATTTTCTCACAGGATTCATACCCACAAGCCCCACAATTAGTACCTAACGATTTGGGACCTCTCAAGCCGATTAGAACTAAAACAATACACTGTTCCACATTCTTTGCATCACGTATCCAGTGATCGTCAGGGGCTTTGGATATCTTGTACATTTCTCTAGCAACAGCATCCTTTTCTTTGCCCGTAAGAATCATAGTTTCAATATCATCAATACCCCTACCCTTTGGCGCCGTTCGCGCTGCAATGAGCATGAGTCTAGCTACATCAATCACAGTCTTTGCTTCTTCTTCAGGACCAGTTATTGGCATATCAACACCGGTCATCCCAGTACTGACTTTAGATTTTAGTTTTTACTATGAACTGCAAGATCGTAGCTCTAGGAAATCTTCACCCAAAAATAAAATGCAGAAAAATTGTTTTTGCCTAAATATCATAAACCCGAAAGGCTAATTTTCCCTATGGATACTGGCTAGATAACAGCCAAACCTGTACTAGCCACTTTCTCCATGAGGTAGGTCAGTTGTCAGGCTCCATTCGTGTATCAGTAGGAACGGCCGCTACACTTGACTTACTTCACTGCAGGCTCGATGCTCTCCCCACAACGGCATACACCATGACCTCAACTGAAAATCGATGTAGGGCGAATTGTGCTTTTTGCGCCCAAGCCCGAAGCAGTGGTGCAAAAGCCAATCAATTGTCTCGGATTACTTGGCCTAGCTTTTCTCTTCCCCAAATCATCAACGCCCTTGAAATGACAAAACAAACAGAACAATTTCAGCGCATCTGTATCCAAACCCTATATTACCCCAACCTCATGGAAGACCTCGAGCCGCTTGTTAAAGAATTCATACAGCATCTACCCTCTATTCCCATTTCTATAGCTCTACCTCCCTTAGGGCTAAATCAAATTCAACAACTCTTCAACTTGGGTGTTGATCGGGTCGCAATATCGTTTGATGCAGCTACTCCAAAGCTTTTTGACACCATCAAAGGAAACGGTGTGAAAGGGCCATTTAGGTGGGGGCAACATAATACTGCTTTACAAAATGTCCTCTCCGTCTTCGGTGCTGGTCGAACGACGACTCATCTCATCATTGGATTGGGAGAAACTGATGAACAGGTTATTACTTTCTTCCAAGAATTCACCGATCAAGGAATCACCATTGGCCTTTTTCCCTTTACACCAATTTCTGGCACCGCGTTAGCAAAACGACAACGCCCCTCAATTAGGAGGTATCGACGTATCCAAGTAGCTCATTTCCTAATCCAAAACCAGCTTGCACACTTGAATCAAATGAAATTCAATTCACCACAAAAACAACTTGTGCATATTGATCTTCCATCAGAGACACTTAGAGAAGTTATTGAATGTGGAACAGCTTTTCAAACCTCTGGGTGCCCATCATGTAATCGTCCTTTCTTTACCGAAAATCCTAGTGGACCACTCTATAATTATTCACGCCCTCCAAATGAAAGTGAAATCAAAGAAATACGCAATCAATTAGGAGGCATATTCTGAACGATGACTCAACTGTGGCGGCTCGTGCGAACAGGTATTTTCAACGCATATGAGAATATGGCTATTGACCATGTATTACTCGAGGCCCTGCACAAAGAAACAGCTGCCAATACGATTCGCTTCTATCGATGGAATCCTTCGGCTGTCTCAATTGGACGGTTTCAACATCTTGATGATGAAGTAGATGTGGATGCCTGCCGTACACTCAATATCGATATCGTACGCAGAATATCAAGTGGTGGTGCGGTATTTCATGATTTTGAAGGAGAGCTAACCTACAGTATCATTTGTCGAACAGATAACACAAAACTACCCACTGATGTTGTAGAAACCTACCAATACATCTGTAATGGTCTACTCAAGGGACTCAATCGTCTTGGGGTCCATGCTAAATTTTCTTCGGGATCTGAAAACTTTTGCCCGAATCTCTTTGTAAAAAAACGGAAAATTTCAGGAAATGCCCAATCACGAAGGGGAAACACCCTTCTGCAACATGGAACCATTCTTCGCCAGCTTGACTTAACCAAGATGTTTGCTGTGCTCAAGGTCAACAAGGGTAAAGCCGATGCAACGGTAATTGAAAGAGCTGCCCAACAATTGACGTCACTCCAACTTGAACTTGGAAAAGTACCTACCTTCGGACAAATAGAAGAGGCACTTATTGAAGGCTTGGCAAACGCGTTACCTGCCCGATTCTACGAAGAGGGATTAACCGACGCTGAATTACAATCGGCGCGAAAAGTCGCGAAATCCTGGTATGCTAGCCCCAAGTGGATACTTCAACGGGGGTTTAAACCCTGACCTCTTCAACCCCCAAATCAAAAAATTTAGAACATTGGTTTAGCACTCACTCTACCGAACTTGACGATTTATTTGAACAAGCCCACAGCCTAACAAAACAACACTTTGACAATCAAATCACCATCTTCAATCCTGGGCGGCAATTCCCTGCAGTTTCAATAACAGGAGATCAATGTCAGCTTAACTGCCAACATTGTGGTGGACACTTTCTCCAACAAATGCATGCAATCACTCGCCCCAATGATCTTCTCACCTTCTGTCAAGAACTAGCTCAAAGAAACGGCGAGGGCTGTCTTATTAGTGGCGGGTGCGATTCAGATGGCAACATTCCCCTTACTCCCTTTCTTCCTGTTCTCACTGAAATCAAACAAACAACAAGACTGTTTCTCAATGTGCATACTGGGTTTCTCACAGACTCAGAGGCAGAAGAGCTAGCACGTACAGAGATTGACTGCGCTTCAGTCGACATTGTAGGCGATGAAACAACACTTCACACAGTATATGGGCTAAAACATCGTTCAACAACCGATTATGCCACAACCTTGCAAGCGCTCAAAAATGCCAAATTACCTGTCGCTCCACACATTTGCGTTGGGCTCAATCATGGTCAACTATCTGGTGAGCTAGCAGGGCTTCAACTTATCCATTCAATCTTGCAACCCACAGTACTAGTAATTATTGCCTTGATGCCCACTCAGGGAACCCCAATGGCAAATAGCCCTCCTGCTAATCCACTAGATGTAGCAAGAGTCTGTGCACTAAGTCGTATTCTCTTTCCTGAATGTGAAATTGCACTTGGGTGTATGCGACCTCGAGGCGCAATTCGACGAGAATTAGAACAATTGGTTATTCATGCAGGAGTTACCCGTCTTGTGCTTCCTACAAAATCCACTATTCAGTATTTACAGCATAATGGATACACAATTCGGACTCAGAATGCTTGTTGTGTAATGTAATTGGTGATCTAATAATTTCACGTGGAATTAAGAGCTAGGCTAATTCTTCTTTAGAGATTTTTACGCCCTTGGTATCAATTACAGCGATTTGAATTGAACCCCCAGAAGCGATATCTCTCCTTCGGGCAGCATTGACCGCGCGCATCACTAATCGTTTGCCCTCTGCGACAGTCATATCCTTACGATACTCATCTTCAAGGACACCATAGGCAACAACTGATCCACTCCCAGTTGCAGTGAAATCTTCTTCTTCCAACATGCTACCTAATGGATCCAACATGTACACGTGACCACCTTCTTCGTCCACACCACCTACAATCAGCATAGCAATCAAAGGAAACATCCGATTTCGAAATAGAATAGATGAGGTTAATCGGGAAATGGCTTTAACTGTAAGTTCTCGACCTTTATCCAGCGCCTCCAACTTCGCAATAGCCCGTACACTATTAATGAGTTGCTGGGCATCCGCAACTGAACCGGAAATCGTCATAGCTGTGTGGTCAGTAATTTGTAGAATTTTTGGAGCGGTGTCACTTGCAACAAGATAACCCATGGTTGCTTGACTCTCAGTACCAAGGATAATGCCCCCATCAACCTTGACAGCTACTGTAGTCGTATGAGACATTAAACGGTGATTATTATTTTGCTCCATGATGTTTATACCCTCTAATACAGTGGATGTTTGCCCACGATTATGCTTACGAATTTAAGTCTTATTCTCTTTTTGGTTTCCTATCCTCCCCCTGAAAACCAAATCTGAAGTATGGCATGTCAAAACATTTTTAGCTGGGACTCTTATCGTTCCCTTCACTCAACTTAAGGATGAATAAGCCTTGGCATTCCGACCTGAAATTCGTACTCCTCAATCTGGTAAGCCTCGTCACGGGCGAGGTTTTAGCCTCGAAGAACTAAAAGCGGTAAAAATCAGCCTTGCTGACGCCAGATGGATGGCCATCCCAGTTGACAGTCGTCGAAAATCACATCACGCAGAAAACGTGAAAACTCTTCAAGATTACGTAAATCGCATCAAGAAACTCGGAAAGGACGCAAAGAAACCTAAGGCAAAACCCAAGGCAGAAAAGCCTGCTCCTGCGAAACCCAAAGCCATTGAAACAAACCTAACTGAACTTTCTGGCGTAACAAAGAAAACCGCTGAGACTTTGGTAGATGCTGGTATTGCTAACATCCACGATCTAACAACAACCTCTGCTCGTCGCTTGGCGAGAAGAACTGATATTAAACGTGATCGCGCCGAACGGTTAATTGAAATCGCAAAACGATATGAACGAGAAAAGTCGAAAGCAGCTCGAGAAGAAAAAGCCAAAGAACCTGAAATTAAAGAACTTAAACACCTCCCTGAAATTACACGGGATGATGTGAGAAATCTACAAGATTTAGGAGTCAAAACGCTTGACGATTTGAAGGCTGAGAATCCTCGTGATCTCTCATTACTTACTGGGATTCCGGAAAA
>JBHLNC010000050.1:0-9449 GCA_048937435.1 Promethearchaeota archaeon
GGCCCACTGATAACTGGAAAACCTCAACTCCTGAAGACCAAGGAATGGATTCAACGTATCTGACGGCTTTAGATCATTACATCGATGAAGCCTATCTGGGCAATCCCATCGTCTCTGCATTAGTCATCAAAAATAGCTATCTCGTCCATGCGACCTATTACAACCCTAACTTCGGGATGGGAGAAAATGACACGCGGAATATCTATTCCTGCACGAAAAGTTTCACATCCACATTAATAGGAATTGCAGTCTCAATGGAGTTTCTCAGCATAGATGACTACATGATAGATTTCTTTCCTAACCTGACTATCCAAAATCTGGATTCCAGAAAGCAAGCCATCACTGTTGAACACCTGCTCACAATGACTTCGGGGCTACCTTGGGATGAGTCAAGTGTTCCATACCAACACCCTGACAACGACTGGAGACGAATGATTGAAAGTGAGAATTGGGTCGAATTCGTCATCAACCGACCAATGGAGTATGCTCCTGGAGAAAGGTGGGTTTACAACACGGGTGGCTCTCACTTGCTCTCTGCCATCCTCACCCAAGCAACCAACATGACTGCCCTCACATTTGCAGAAACGTATCTTTTCGGACCCCTTGGAATTACCGATTATGCATGGACACGAGATTCACAAGGTTATAACAATGGAGGCTCATCCCTTGTCATTCTGCCTCGAGACATGGCTAAACTGGGATTTCTCTTTCTAAATAATGGCACTTGGGATGGCGCGCAAATCGTTCCAGCAGAGTGGGTTGCTTCTGCTAGACAGCAGCACGTTTCACTCTGGAGTGATTGGGGATATGGCTACCAATGGTGGGTCCATGGTCCAATTACAACACCTTTGACTTCATGCTATTCTGCCCGCGGATACCTTGGTCAATTTATCTATGTCTTTCCTGATCTAGACATGGTCGTTGTTTTCACTGCAGACTCAAGCGTCATCGAAGATTACTATTATTTAGAAAACTTCATCCTACCTGCAGCGGGACAATTTCCAATCCCGCCAGGTCCTTCCACCGAGAATATTATTATTGCTGTTGCACTTGGTACGACCACAATTATCATTCTTGCCGTGATAATCCTCTTCACTTACCGTCGTTTTCGACGTTAAAACAATGATCTGCGAAATTGAATCAGCTTTTAGAATTGCCTAGGAAGGTACTGAATCTAAGCTAAAGGAATCCCGAATCCATCTAATAATGGCAAAGCTCTTATAACTCAACACTTGGTTCGCTTACCTGTGACTATTGACCTAGTAGTTGCCGGAAAACTTGCCATTGATGAACTCTCCTTTGAGGGTACACCCTACACACCTGTTCTTGGTGGATCAGCAGCCCATGTAGCCATAGCAGCAGCCACACTAGGAAGCAAAGTATCCTTAGTCTCAACTATTGGCAATGATTTCCCCCCCATATTCTTGCAAATGCTAGAATCAAAGGGCATCGATTTGTCAGGCGTCCGTCAACTACCAGGTCGGTCAGCCCACTTCTGGGCAGATTTTACTAAGAATGGAAAGATGAACAGTTACAAACTCCATTTTGGTGTCGGAAACCAACTCTCACTTGGTTCTTTTTCTAATCGCACTAAAAACGCGCAAGCTGTCCACTTAGGCATCCTCCCCCCACACCTACAACGTGCTCTGATAAAACGAGTACAAGGAAAGAACAAGCTCCTTAGTATGACCACCATTTTCCATCAAGCTAAGGCACTCCGTAATGAAATCATGCTTCAAATCCCCTTTCTGGACATTCTCTTTTTGAACTCTGTTGAAGCGATGTTGCTAACTCAACTTGACAATCCTAAGATGGCAATTGAACACTTGGGCGAATTAGTACCCATTGTCGTCGTCACTATAGGATCTGACGGGTGCCTGGTCAACCACCAAGGCAAAGTCAAACACGTGGTTAGCTATCATTCCAATGAAGTTGATGTAACCGGTGCAGGAGACAGCTTCGCCGGAGCCTTCCTCGCTAGCTACCTGCAAGATAACGATATCATACAAGCCGCGAAATGGGGAAATGCTGCTGGCGCCATCAATGTCCAAGGTGTAGGCTGTACAAGTCTCCTGAAGGCCAAACGCAACGACTTAGAGCAGCTTGTGTTCAGCACGAAGTGAAACCCGAATCAAAGGAAATCTTCAATAATACAAACAGCTTTAGCCTTGAAAGACAGAATAGCACAATTATACGGGAGGATTCCTTTTGCGTAGTCGAACGGCTCCGGGAAAAGACGATATCAAAGCCCTATTCAATAAAGGAGTCAACTACACCCGACGGGGCAATTACGCCAAAGCCCTTGAATGTTTCAACAAAATCCTTGAAACTGAACCCCAACGTGTCAACGTCTGGTACAACCGTGGTGTCGTCCTCTACCAACTCCGTAAATACCGCACTGCCATCGAAAGCTTTGACAAAGCCATTGGCCTCTCACCAGACTATGCCCGTGCCTGGAACAGCAAAGGCAAAGCCCTCAGCCAACTGGGTCTCTCCCAAGAAGCTCTCATTTGCTTTGAGAATGCCACCCATCTTGACCCGGATTTCGCTCTGGCTTGGAACGATTACGGCATGGAATTGTCCAAAGTGGGACGACAAGCTGAAGCCCTCGAATGCTTCGAACGCGCCACCCACCTCGACCCTGCCTTTGCTATGGCCTGGTTTAACAAAGGCACTCGCATGATGGCCCTCGAACGCCTCAACGAGGCCGCTGGCAGCTTCCAACAAGCCCTTGTAATCGACCCCGACTATATCGACGCCTACTACCAACTCGGGCTCACCCTCGAAAAAAGTGGCCACAAAAGTAAAGCCATCAAATACTATCAACGCGCCTGGCAAATCAACCCCAAATATCCAGGTCTGCAAAAAAAGCTCGATGACCTCGGCGTAAAAACTTAATCTTCCCAGTTTCTAATTAACGGTGACTTGCCTATGAAGATAGAACCCTATCCGGACTTTTTCAAATCCCTCCCCCAAGTCGATCTACCAATTGATGGTGTGAAAGGATGGCTCGCTCAAGGCGACACCTTCCAAATCGTGTTCTTCGAAATCCAACCCAACGTCACCATTCCCCCTCATTCCCATAAAGCCCAATGGGGAATCCTCATTGAAGGCGCTCTCCGCCTTACAATTGGCGACGAGATTCATGAACTAAAACCAGGAGACTCCTATTTCATCCCTGAAGGTGTTGTCCACGCTGGAACTGCTCACACCTTCACTCGCGCCATGGACTTTTTCGCTGAACCCCATCGCTATAAACCGAAATAGTCACACTGAACCTTTTTTCTAAGGATGATGCTTACCATTCAAATTTTGGGGATTTCTTTTTGCGTCGATTAATAAAATATGCTAAGATGCAAATTTCAATTATGATAATATACACAAATATTACCAAAGTTGGCGGAGTAGGAGGGGGTGGATTCCAGCAAGGAGTACGTGGCGGTTGTGGAACAGCGAAATGCCAATCAGAGTGACGCTCCAATACTACGTATTGTCCAGGAACATGAGCACTAAACACATAGGGTCCTGAACCTACCAGCTCGTCAACGTTTGGTTGCCACATTGTAACATTTGGATGAGTAGACCAAATGTGGGCAGGATAAACTGTGAATCCCGTTGATCGCGTCCACTCAAAGTAACCTGTTGTGTTAGTGAAAATCTCGATTGTATGGGAATCGATGATATTGGTCTTATAGACGTTTAGATAGTTCTGCGCGTTGTAGGGATCTTGTAATCCCAGTGTTAAACTGAAGGCCACATCTGTAGCCGTGACGGGTTTTCCATCATGCCAGGTGGCATTCTCATAGAGGTGGAAAGTATACTTCTCTCCTTCTTGAATATCTCCTGATGCATTAGTAGCGTGTGTTTCCCACGCATAGGCCAGTGAAGGCTGATGCGTCCAATCGTAGGGAGAAATCGTGGTCAACTCTTCGTACACGAGTTGGAATACTTTACTAGTGTGCTTGGAGTTGCTCATCAGCCAGTTGGTTGTATCTAGTCCTTCATTCAAACTCATTATGTATTCGGTGGGATTGCACCCGAAGGGTCCTCCCGACTCTTCCTTGAGCTTAATGTGGACCAAACTGTAGCCATTGGTGATCCGATTCCGGCCCCGCATATTGATATAGCCTTCCCAGATGTCTGTACGGTATGCATGGGTGTATACGTCATTATAGCAAACAATCATGGGCTGTTCATACCAGAGTAATTCTTGGCATTTCCACGCCCACTCGTTAGCCTCAGATTCTGTTGATGCTCTCATCAAAGCCTCTGCGGCTGCATCATATGTAGCATTACTCCAACCGCCGAAGTACCATTGATTATTCCCGGTGGAGCTGTGAAATAGATCAAATAGCAAATCAGCAGAATCCATGTTTGTAAAAGTGAAGCAAGACAACCAAAAGTCGTAATACGTAAGCATGTCATACATTATGTAGAAATCCTGGGGAGCTACCTGAGCCATGATTCCACATTGATTTAGACCCTGACAGGCAATCTCCACGGCATTCCCTGAGGGAACATGACCTGCGGTATGATACAAATCGATCTCAAAATCAACATCGAGAATATCTCCAGGACTTAGCGTGGTGCTGTTATCAGCGTCATAATCCCGCCAGCCATTTCCGTCCAAGTCCCGGAATCCAGCAGCCTCCAGAGATGCATTAGCAGCAATGATGTTTTTAGAATAGTAAGTTTCGGTTAACTCGCCTTCGTAGGTCCAGTTGCCAAGAGTAATTGGAATAGCACAGTCTTGTAGAAAAGCTACACCTCCCGTGGAGGCCTGCACAACTGCACCTTTGTCCAGAGCATAGGCTATGGCTCGTCGGTATCCTGTGATGTTTGTGGGAAATCGGTCGCAGTTTAAACAGAACATCCGGTAGAAGTCACCGGGCTCAGTAGCTACTTCCACACCAGCTGTTGCCTGTAACTCTACGATGTTGACAACTGGCACGCGTTCGTCCCAGGCATAGATAATATTCGCTTTGAGTGCTTGGAGACCAAGCGGTTCATCCTCGTAGGGATAGACTACAAACGTCACGCGGTCCAAATACCCCCCATGGGGATCGTATCCGTCAGGATAAGTCCATTCTGCTCGCACCGTATTGGGTTTATTTGCGAACAATAGGTTGGTACAGATCAGTACTCCGATGAGTAGGACTGTGATGAAAAGAAGACGGTTTCGTAGTGATAACGCCATTGCGGTTCGCGACTCCAGCTGTGGGCGTTACCGGCAATTCCCTCTGTAATAATCGGCTTGTATGGCCTTTTTAGTCTAATGATAGGGGCGAAATAAGAACTTTTTTCCATTTCTTGCGGTTTACATGGAATAATTTTCCAAAAAGATTGGAGTGCCGAAATTTTATACGGGTGTTTTTCGAGGTGATTGTAAATGGGATTCATTCCATTTCCTAAGCGGTATAGCTAAAAATGATGAATACCTTGCAATTCTACTTGGGGGTTTAGCCCATGGATTGGCCGCAAATGAGTACAACATCGGATCAATCGAATATTAAGTGGGCTATGAAAATCCTATTCGTCGGCGATGAAGGGGCAGGAAAAACTGATCTTATGTGTGGCGTTGCCGATGGTGTTTATATTGATGGTTTCCAACGAAAACTTGGAAGTTCATTTGGTGCAAAGCGATTTGAATTAGATCCTGTACGAGTACAATTGCAAATTTGGAATGTTACTGATTCACCGAAATTCACGAATTTACGTCGCCAGTTTTACCGTGGTGGTGCTGGTGTCGTCTATGTCTTCAACTTGACAGACCGGGCATCCTTTGATAGTATTCTCGATTGGGTTTCTGAAGTCCGCCGGGCTATCGGAGAGGTACCTGCGATTTTGGTGGGAACACGACGTGAAACGCGGAAACAGCGTCGAGTAACAAAACGGGAAGCAAAACAATTAGCGAAGCATTTGGGAATTCCGTATTTGGAGATGGGGATGGATCCTGATCCGCAATTTGAACGTGCTTTGCAGGACATGATTGTCGATATTCTTAAACCAGCTTAGATACACTTAGCACTCTTAGTACCAAGATTTTCCGATTGACATAAGAAACTTTTTACGGTCAAGCTCTTATTTCGTGTTCTAATATTGTGTGGGCTGAACCGTGACAGAAACCAGTGTCCCTTCTTCCAGCGAGAGGAGAGTTGAGCGACATCATTGGGTGGCTATTGCCACCGCGTTTTTCGTCACCATATTGTGGTCTTCGTCGTTTGTTATCATTAAATTTGGTTTACTAGAAATCCCGCCACTCATTTTCGCTGGACTCAGATACACATTTGCGGCCATTATTCTAGTGATTGCTACCCTAGCTTTTCCATCTCCTCGTAAGGAAATTCAATCACTGTCTAAACGATGGTGGGGTCGACTAGTCCTCTATGGAGTGGTCTATTATTCA
Organism: Promethearchaeota archaeon; assembly: GCA_048937435.1. Classification (GTDB taxonomy): domain Archaea; phylum Asgardarchaeota; class Hermodarchaeia; order Hermodarchaeales; family Hermodarchaeaceae; genus Hermodarchaeum. Next base: position 6,407 of record JBHLNC010000050.1, read on the forward strand.
ATTACTATGGGCACCCAGTTTGTTGGATTATTGCTCCTTCCAGCCACGACTGTGAGTTTCATTTTGAACTTCACGATCATCTTGGTTGTGATGTTAGCCTTTGTGTTTTTGCATGAGCGGCCCAATTGGAGACAGATTGTCCTCGTGTTTATTGCAGTGGTAGGAGCTTTTCTCTATTTCTGGCCTGTTGATATCCTTACCAGTTCTTTGCTGGGTATATTGGTTGTTGTCATCAGTTTGATTGCTAACGCTTTTTCAGCCATCATTGGACGTGAAATTAACCGGTCACAACAAGTGTCCGCACTCATTGTCACTGCGACTAGTATGATGATCGGAGCAATATTGTTACTGGTCGCAGGTTTCATTAGCACACCCATCTTTGTCCTTTCGCCTAATGGTATCATAATCATTGTCTGGCTTGCGGTTGTCAACACAGCCTTAGCTTTCACACTCTGGAATCAGTCAATGCAACGACTCACAGCTCTCGAAAGTACAATCATCAACAGTACGATGCTGGTTCAGATAGCGATACTGTCTTTTGTTTTCCTTGGAGAGGTGATAACCGTTCCAGACTGGATTGGGATTGTATTGGTCATGACTGCAGCGATGTTAATTCCAATACTTCGAACGAAACCAAAAGACAAATTCGGCGAATAAGACAAACTTCGAAAAAAAATACTGGCAATATACGGAGAAGAAAGAGTCTTATTCGAATGAAAGAATGTATTTGGTAGCCATTTCCGGCGGGGTACTTCTGTGGAAACACTGAGCGAGGAAGCAGAGGTTCAAGCTGCTCTGTTAAACTACCTTATAATGGTGAAGGAATTCTACACGAACCTATATACTCCTGATATTGTGACAAAGATGGAGGTCCTACTCCCCGTCGATGAGCTTCAAAAAAGCGCCGAACCAGTAGCTGTACGTCTGGCACGAGCTGAAAAACTTTGGTTGAATAAGTTGTTTGCGTGTCTAAGTGCTATTGAGCGAATAATGAACACTATTGATCGGTGGCGTGACTGGTTCTTTAGACTCTTGAGAAATATGGATTTTGATGAGGAGAATTTACGGAAGCTATCGAAAGGTCAGGAGACGATCTTAGAAGAGCTTAGAACACGGAAAATGGATGAGGGGTATATCCGGCTAGTGATCAATAATGCAACTACGGATTTCATAGCACTAATATCAGATACTCGGAGGTTATTGGAGGAGCTCGTTGAGCTTGAGGATTTTATTATTAGCCTCAAAAGCACTGAATTGGAATTGGTAGAACAACGACTTAACAAAATGAAAGAAGTCCAATACTTGGATTTACTTAATCAAATGCAGCAACTTTTAGCGGCCACATATAATGCACCAACTAATTACGATCTCTTGCGAAATCTTGCTACCCTTTTAGACATGTTTAACGAGTGGCGTCGTATGCTTCAGATGGATGATCCGGCTCTTGATGATCCGAAGGCTATGCGACTATTCATCAAAGAGATTCGTGCGAAAATTAACTTGATGAATGAGCTCAAGCAGTCCTTCAAGGTATTTGTTGATGCTCGTAGTCTTGCTGATTATTATATCCGTCAGGCTGAACTTTCGACCATTCGCATGATGTTATCCTATGGTGGGGATGCAGAGAAATGGTGGGTCACCTATCTTGAAGCCAAACCGGAAGACGTTGCCAGGTTTGTTCCAGAAACCCTTGACCCGCACCAATTACTCATCGGTGTCACGCATAGTTTAGCGTTGCTAGAAGATTTGGATCAACGTATGCTTCCACAAATGCCGAGTATCAAATCCACGGTGCATCGACTGGGCGAGTTCCTGCAAAGTCCTACAATTAGACTTTATGAAGAGATCACTGAACATCGATTGGGATTTTGGGATAAATATCAGCCCCAATGGAATAGCCTCCTTGTGAAATTACGAGGGCGTCTTCATGCCCAAATTAAAAAGACCAATCTCTAGATTGTCTAGTTAACAACTTGTTCGTCAACTCGTTGGTATCGTTTTGATTTTGGAATCGATTCGGCTGCTGGGGAAGCCTTTTATCCACTATTGAAGTGTGGAACTGATTATTTAGCCAAGATGAGGAATCTAGATGAGTAGAACTAATGAGGAAATTCAGCGGCCAAAGCTGAGTTTTGGGCTCATCTTGGTGTCCAATGTTATCTGGATTTTTGGTCTGTTCTTGTACGTCAACTTCATTGGACTTTTTATGCGGGATGTTTTAGGGGCGAATTCTGTCCAAGTGGGCTTCTGGTCAACGGTTTTTTCTTTGAGTATGATGCTCTTTGTTGGGTTGGGTGGAACGTTAACCGCAAAATTGGGAGCAAAACAGACGCTATTTCTGGGTTGGATTGGTATCATTCCCGCACCGATTATCTACATGTTTGCTCCTACATGGCAAATAGTACTAATAGGCGCCTTTTTTGAAGGTCTTAGTGGTTTAGCTGGAGCACCAATTGGTCCTTATATATCAGCATTGTCACGGGGTTCTAGACGAGGTCAGGCTTTCACAATTTTAGCTGCCTCGACTGCTATTGGGGGAATACCAAGTCCAGTTTTGGGTGGTATCATCATCCAACTTTTTGGGTATCAGTTTTTGTTCTTCATTGTCGCCATTCTTTTTGTTGTCAGTTCGTTAATCATCATTCCCATTTCGAATTTAAGACAGGATAAAACTGATGGGGTGCAGAAACGGAGTTGGGCATTTTTTAAGAACCGGATATTTATTTTCTCAACTCTTCTGTGGTTCACGATGAACACATTAGTCTTTATTACACAGATTTTTGTGCCGCTGTTTCTCTCTGACCGATTTGGACTTATTGAAGCACAGATTGGTGCATTGGGATCGATTACAAATGCATGTGGAGCTGTTCTTGGTCCAATATTAGGTTGGCTTGGGGACCGGTGGTCTCTTACGGGTTCGTTAACGCTCCCAATTGTAGGGACATTAGGATTTTATGGACTCTTGATTGTGATTCCGAATGCAACCTTTCTTCCATTGGTATTTGGGTTCCGTGGTCTCGTCTATGGATTGAATTCACTCACA
>JBHLNC010000051.1:0-9423 GCA_048937435.1 Promethearchaeota archaeon
CATGGGGTGGTTCGAAGACTCACCCACCACCCACGCCATGCAAAACTTTGTTGACGTATCAGATGGCACTCAGGGATTACTTGTCGCCACTCGCGGACTTCCTGAATACGAAGTGCTCAACGACCCCAGCCGCACTATCGCCCTGACCCTCCTACGTTCCGTTGGGTGGCTCTCACGCGAAGACCTCACCACAAGACGCGGGCATGCCGGACCCAAACTCGCTACACCAGGAGCCCAATGCCTAGGTCGCCATACATTCCACTATTCCATAAACCCCCATCCAAACACATGGCGTGATCCCAAAACCCAACGCCTTACTCGAGCCTTTATCACACCGTTCAAGGCTCTCCAGATCAAAGAGCAAGAAATGAAAAACCAAAATTTACCACTAAATCACAGTTTTCTCTCATATGACTCAGCCAATCTAATACTAAGTTGCTTGAAAAAAGCCGAAGACTCTGAAACAACCATCTTGCGGTTCTTCGAAATCACTGGTTCACCAATAAAAACGACAATTCAGACATCCATTCCTTTCAAAAACATCAAAACAGTCAATCTCGCAGAATATCCCTCCAACCAACAAAAAATTAATCAGAGAACCGCAAATACATTCACCACTACGGTTTCTCCTCACCAAATTTATTCTCTCCAACTTGACCTTTCCGATCAATCCTAAGAACCCACAAGAAATCAATTTCTTCTCATCCAAAATAATAGATCTCGCCGTTCTCTATTATCATGTGGAGATGGAAAAACATTGACTCACCCCCATGCATACAGGATCTATAGTCGTGTAAGCCGAAAATTCAATCCCTGGATCGTGATTGGGTTTGTTGTTGGGTTTCTCATATTAATTATTTCAAGCATCGCCTTAGAAAACCAGTCCAAACTCTTTTCATTCATAGATCCCGCGTTCAGCTCCTTCTTATCTATCGTAAGCTTTTTTGAGTTCTATTTAGGTATCATCTTCCTATTCATCCTCGTTCTCTCCCATGTCGGAGCCATTCAAAACTGCTCATAACGCTATGATTTAAAGGACATTGGTGAAACAAACCCTACTGAATGGTTCACCAGCGAAAACCTCTTTTAGCTCAAGGTCCACCTAAACTCGGAGGTAAGAGGAAATCACAGTTCAACCTATACCCGAGACGCTGCCTATTCCTGGTACACCAATCAATCAAACAGATGTTACAGATCCCAAAATTGTACTTTCATTAGTTATCTTCATCATCGTGGGGCTTTTCCTCTTTATCGCCGCAGTAGCAAATCTGGTTCTTTCTGGTGTCATGACCCTATTTCCATCCATTACTTGGACTGAGTTTAACCTCTATTCACTCCTCATGTGGGTAGGGCTTTTCTTGATTTTTGCTCCACTAATCACTGTCATAGCAGCCGAAGGAGTAGGCTATTATCGACGCAGACAACGGACACCAGTATTTCCTACCACTCCTCTTGAGCGCCCCCGAGTCAGTCCACGAATTCCTCCAGGGCGTCAATATCGACCAACTTCACACCTCATGGAAATGCCTCCCTTAAATCGTTCAGAATCGTCTTCCCAGGAGACGCCTTTATGGCCTCCTGAACTAGCACCTCTGCCATCAGTTGATCCCACATCTCCAATACAATCCCTCCAACAAGTTCGCCCTGACGAACCTGAAACTCGTCCAACATCAACCCCATCTAGTCACCCTTCAGTATCTGAAATGGTTAAAGGAATCCATCGCCTCGAAGTTAAAGTTACGCGGCTTCAAAAACGAGTTTCTAATCCTAAAGTGCCTAGGAAATATGCTTCAATCCTTGGTGAAAAGGCATGTCGACAAGAGGCCAACGCCCAATTACTCGAAGCTCTCAATTCCCAACGGACTGAAGGTCGAATAAGTACTCGATTCTATCAACGGAAACGCAAACAACTCACCAAATAATCATCCTGAATAGGGCGTTCTCTTGAGTTGTTCGGGACCCTTTTCAGCTAGTGTCCATAACTTTATATGCTCAAAGTGTAAGAAGTAATTAAATTACATATTTCATGTAATGGAATGGTGAAAAATAATAACCGAAACATATGAAACACTATCAGATCTCATCGATACCTTCGAATCACTAGAACTTGGAGAAACTCAACCCATAGGCAACGCCTATTTCATTCCAATTCTCCGGAATGAAAAGGTTCAGCAACGAGAGTATATCACGGCGCATGAGGCTTTACAAAAAGGCCTATTAGCGCTCGTGGATTCCGGTCGAATTGATGCAGTCATTGCCATTAACCGTGCAACACAGCCTATACTCTTCATTGCAGGAATGGATGTACATGCTAAAGGAACCCAGTCACGAATTATCATAGGCAGCCACTTGATTCCACCACAAATGAAAGTGGAGCTGCCCTGTCGTTGTACTCATGATGTGCACCCAATCCACAAATACCAAGCTCTTATGGTGGATGTTGAGCATTATTCCGTGGCGTCACCCGGTGTTCGCGGTCTGTCCATTGCAAAAAGTGAAGCAGGACAAGATCGCGTATGGTCAAAAGTACGTAAACACCGAGAAAAGCTCAAGGCTAGTAGTATTGCAGGAAAACCCCTCTTGGACAAGGATGAAACTTCTTCGCGTCTTAGTGATGTTCAAGATCAAGCTGCCGAAGCGGTTCAAGACGAATTAGAAAAAGTGGTTCCTCACAAGCAACAGGTGGGGTTAGCTGTCATTAGCGAGGGGGAAGTGCAAACCATTGAGCTCTTTGATAGTCCTGATACTTACAAGCATTTCCACAGCCATTTGATGGGACGCTTCGCCTATGAAATTGCAGCTCCTAAAGCCACTCCAAAAAAGAAGTTGGCTTCTCTTCGATCGAATATGATGAAGGAGTTGCGGCGTCTCAGTCAGCGATTGGATATAGAGGATGGAAAAGGAACTGCCCAGAGCAAGGGGAAAATTCTAGGCACACTTCAAAATAAGGACAAAAAATTGGTTCATCTGTGTCTCGAAAAATTGTAGAATCGTAGCAAGGGTCGTGCCCTGGGTAGTTCCTCCTTTTTTTTCTAAACCTTATTTTCTCTGAATGATTTTGCCCCCCAAAGGAAAATTAGAAGAAGCATCGTAAGCGAGTATCCTTCGTGACTGCTCTTCGTATCTCTCGGACTCAGTGTGTGATTATCTTTGTAATATTCCTTGGGTCATTATTGTGCTTTTCACAATTAAGTTTTCGAGGCTTCATAACCGTTCACTCTCAACCTAATTTACGTGAAGGATGGGCTGTCCTGTTAGAGATGAATGATTATCCAGATCCAATTACGGACTTATCCACTGATTTTTCAGACTCATCAAAGTGGAACACCACTCTTCAATCCTTGGGTTGGCAAACCCATCATATTCAACTCTATCATGGATTCCTCGATCAGAATATAGGTGAGGCGGCACTACGATTTCTAGCTCTCAATGCAGATGCCAACGATATCGTCCTCTTCTACATCTTTGCCCATGGAAATTGGATTCGTGATCACATGCAATGGCATTTGTGGTTTCCTACACAATGGGCAGAGCTTCAAAGTCAGGAAAAATTGCTTGTGGTTTCAGCCTGTAATTCTGAAGAAATGATTGAACCACTCGCAAATGATACTGCTCCACACATTCACATGGCTGCAACACAAAAGGATGGAGGTTACGCATGGGCAGGGCTACCCGAAGAAGGACTCCCAATTATTGGCGAAGTATTCAATCACTTTCTCACGAATGCTTTGGTCAATGCCTCGGCAGATCAAGACGGCAACGGAGAGATCTTCATGGAAGAAGCCTTTGCCTTTGCCTCACCTCTGAGTCAAGAATACATAACAACAGTAGTGTTTCCGGCTTTTCCCGATTATGCGAATTCATGTAATAATACTGCCCCACAACCAGTTATCGATGATGCCTATCCAGGAAACTTCTCGTTAGAAGTGGAACTAGGCGATCCACCAAGGATACCAAGTCTGTTGTCACCAACGGGCATTGGAGTACTCTTGGTTACCATCGTGACTATAGTTGTAGTTATTGCTCTCTGGTTGTCCATCAAACAAAGGCACCGTGAATTTCAGTAAGTGCTACAGCTGACTTTTGATTCGAGAAGGAATGGGATCAATTATTATCTGTCCCCTCCGACGAGCTTGTCGAATGAAATTGAGAGGCGACTCACTTTGCAAAATAAATCGCAGCGTTTCATCATCTGTAAAAAAGCCTAGAGTGGGTGGTTTGATTTGCTGCGAAACGGCTCGAAGAAGGTTCTTATAATCGGTTTGCCATTCACCGATTTCAAAACTCTTGGGGGCAAGTTGTCGGGTCGTTGTAATCTTACGAATTTGTCCAGCTATACGTTCGATGATAAGGCTGGTCCATACTTGTCTTTCTTCAAAGATGACGAACACAAAGAGAAAATCAGAAGGTAACTCATCAAGAAGCGTTCGAATGCGTTGAAATAGTGAAAACATGCCTTTGCCCCAGAACTCTTGGGGCCAAACATGGAACCGACGACCAAACTCTTCATCAATACTATCTTGGGCGAGTTCTAGGTATTGTAGGATATCCATTTCGGGAGTAAAAGCTGCTTGAATTTTCGCCAACAGGTAAACAGCTAATCCCTGTTCGAACATGATCACAGCCTCTACAGATTCGCTTTCCTGCAATTGTCGAATCACAATTGCTGGCGAAGAGAAAGGCCCAGTTAAATCAGGTCGAATCCCCTTTAACGAATGGAACGCTTGAGTGATTTCAGATCCATGATATAACAAATAGAGAATTCCACGTTCGCTTGATAATTCTGGAAGCGTTGAAAGGAGGTTTAGCCATTGGGAGACGTCCACATTGAAAAACTCATAGTTCTCAGCGAGTCTTCTCATCGAATCACCTCAAAAATCCGGACCTCATATGGATTCAAAGCAATTTCCTGTGGCCCTCTTTGGTCAAGTTGTTCTCCAGTCCATAAATCACGAAGAAGGACTCTTTGGGCAACCCGTATTCTCGCTGATTGAGGCTGGTTAGTCGGGTTCGCTTGGAAAATGACACGCGGTGCCCGAGTCCCCCAATACACCTCATCAATTGCGAAGTTTTGAACATCACCCACCGGTTCCACTTTCAAATGCTTTAGAATCTGGGTAGCCACATTCTCAGCTTCGATTGCCTCATCCCGGTATGTGAACGGGGGAAGGGCTATCCCCAAGTAGATAAACATACCTTTACCATAGGACTTGATTGTCCCTGCAGGACGGGTACCCACACGCACTTGTCCATTTTCTACACTAAATGGATCGTGCAGTCCAACTAAGGGACGTCGAGTACTTGGTGCTTGTAGACCTGCAGTGTCTCCCAGAATCGTGCATCCTCGCATATCGGTGCCAAGATAAGGAATTTCTGGACCTAAAACGACTGAACCACCTCGTTCGACATATTCCAAGATCTTTTCCTGCAATTCTACTGACATAAAGTCAAAACTTGGGAGAAAAATTGTCTGAAAGTGACTGAGAGCAGGCCGATCCATATCCGTATCGCCAATTTGAAAAGGTGCTTTTGATCGGGTTAATCCCCAATAGAACGCCTCCCACATTGCAGGATAGGCTTTTTGGATAGTTTCGGTGTAGCTGAAGGTCCGATTATTCAACAACAATTCAGTAGGAATTCCTAAAAGTTGAGTTAGCCAATTGGAGCTAGTACAGAGGCCTGCAAGCCTTTCATATTCAAAATTACGAAGAAGTAGAACTGAAACATTTCGTTGCAATGTGTGAAATTCTACCTCGTGCAAAATTGAGATCAATCGCTTCAAAAAAGCAAATTGAGCTTCATTAACTGCCCCTGTTTTCGAGATCGGGCTTCCAAGCCAGCGATTTCGCTCAACCAGCATATGTGCATTGAATCCTCGAACTCCATGCATAATTGCGACAAGGAGAGCGAATTCCTGATCGCTTTGATCAAGCGTTGGACCCCAAGGCCAGGTCCCCAATCCTCCTTCAGACAAAAATGGTAAACGGCTCACGGTGTTGAGATAAAGGATTCCGCGTCGAATCTCATCATATCGTGTTTTATCAAGATATAGCCCTGCTCCCTGAATATCCAATTCCCTTTCAGTTTTCCCAACATTAAGAGGAAGGTAGGGCATAATATTCCGAGAATTGTGATATGATATCACTCCTCGTACTCCACGTGACCATAATAGACTGGCAATTACACTTAGCGCTAAACCCACATAATATTCCTGAAACTCCATCCAATCCAAGTATCGAGGTAACGCCTCCCGCTCTGTGGTTGCTAAGGCTCGCGGTGGCTGAATATCAGTGAAGTTGTTATATCGTGTCCGATAAGCCCGGTTAAGCGCTCCAATTGAAGGATATTTTCCTTCCAGGAATTCATGGTACCATCGAATGGCATGAACTGAGTAATCCGCACTAAAGGGTCCATTCATGAACAACAAAGGTAATTCATTATCAATCTGGATGCCAGCAATCGCACCTCCTGGAGCTAGATGCCGGGCAAAAATGGGACAGACAGCATCAAAGAATTTCGTTACTTCATCATAGAATTTTTCACTCGCGTAGCTGGGCATCGGAAACGGATTAGGAGTTGCAGGAATTATCACCTTGGTGCCAAAAGCTGACACTGCCTGGATTTCTGGATCATAGAGGATACGTTTCGGATATCCAAAATAATTCAGTTCAGCATTTACATTGGGACCTGGTCGAACGGTCACATACAGTCCTTTTTCTCGACAGAGGGTTAGGAACCCTTCGATATCTCGCTGTTTATCGGTAGTGCCAAAATCAAAGAGGTCTCTTGCGACTTCATGGAGATTCCAGGGTACAGCGATGGAAATGAACCTAAATCCTAAGGCACTGATGCGTTCTAAGACATCTTCCCACTTATCTTTAGGAATCCGCCAATAATCAACGGATCCACTATACAAGGGAAGTTGTTGTCCTTCGACTTTGATACTGTTCCCCTCAAGTTTTAGCAATGGCTGAGCAATACGCGTAGAATCCTCGGGTTCGCTACTATTCTGCTCCATTGCTTAACTCACCGTACCCACACCGGTTCCATCTTGGGATTATGCTAACCTCGTATGGTTCCGAACAATCAGACTGTAACCACGCACATAGAAATAACTTGCTCATCAAGACGAATTCTACCCATTACTTTGTGAAATCTAGTTTTTCGACTGGATCCGGATACATTTGGCCCGGTTTCATATATTCCATTTTCACAGGGGCTAGATGCAACAACACGAAATTCGGATCATCTGCTGACTTGAAATACGAAGAGAAAAATGAGGTTGCCTTCGCCAACCGCTCGCGGATCTTAGAGTTACCAATAATCTTTGCATAAGCACTAAAACGTACATACCCTCCACCTTCCTCAAATCGAAAGAGCCTGACAACTTCTACCTTCTCATTCTTCTTAATCTGAGCTACTTTTGCATCTTTCAACCCTGTCAAAACAAAAAACTCACCAGCATTTTCAACCAAGGTCACAGGACGAACCCGGGGTTGGTCACCTTCAGCTGTCGCCAAGAAAATAGTATTTTCTCCTCTCAACAATTCCTCGACTGTAGGAATTGACAATTACATCCCTCCTAGGGTTTCCAAGTTTGAATGAAACCGTAAACAAGATCTATGGTGGCCATGATGTCACGTAACTGGAGCAGTGAAATGGCTGAATGAATGTAGCGACATGGAACTGACACAACCCCTGTTGGCACACCATGACGGGTTTGAGAAATAGGTCCTCCATCTGTACCGCCTCCCAGAGGTTGTTTAATCTGATAGGCAATGTTCTCTTTTTTCGCGGCCTTCTCTAGTGTGGCTAGAACCTGCGGATGAACAATGAGGTTGCGATCCGCTACCGTTAAGGCAGGGCCTTGCCCCAGTTGGGTCGGCGATTTCTCTTTTGGAATTCCTGGCATATCACCTGCTGACGTACACTCAAGGGCAATTGCAACGTCTGGTTCAAGAGTGTACGCGCCTGTCTGAGCTCCACGACCGCCCACCTCTTCTGCCACAGCAAAGTTAGCTGCTACTGTTGATTTATGATTGTCAGTTTTTGCTAGTCGTCGTAGCACTTCAATGATAACCAAACAGCCCACCCGGTCATCAAAGGCTTTTCCAGACACCGTGTCACCTGGCATTTCGATGTACGGTTGCCAAACTGTCATCTGTGTGCCAATTCGAATTCCCATCTCTTCAACGGTTTCTTTTGAAAATACGCCAATGTCCACATAGAGATCTTCGATAGAGATCACTTTCTCACGTTGGGCAACCGTCGTTAAGTGTGGGGGTGTGGCTCCAATAACTCCATAAACACGATTGGATGGATCAGTTCCAGCAGGTCGAAGTGCTACGCGATGTCCTGGTAAAATTCTGGGGTCCCACCCTCCAATGGGGGTTAACCGGAGGAACCCATTATCATGAACGTATCGGACGATAAATCCGATTTCATCGACATGAGCATCGAGGAGAATCCTGGGCTGCTCCTGCTTACCCTTACGCACTGCTAGTAAATTTCCTAGGGCATCCACCCATACATCATCAACAAGATCTCCAACTTCCTTACAAATGACCTCACGAGCTTCAGCCTCATATCCGGAGATTCCAATTGCTTCTGATAGCTTAGGTAATAGTTTTCGAAGTGAATCCTCAGACATTACAGTTCACCATGATCTGAATACGCACTCTAATTGGAGCAATGACGCCTTTGTTGGATAAAAGACTAATGGCACAACCACTATCAAAAACTGAAAAGAATTCCATGAAATTGAGGAAAAGTTTAATTGTCCAGAAACGAAGCCTAAACCCCAATAACACACAAGGGGTCATGGCAGAAGGGCGGTCACCCAATGACAATGCACTCAGTCTTCATTTTCCTACAATCAGGCGAAACACTCCTTTCACACACCTCCCCTGTCGTAAAACTTGATCACACCCTCCTAACCGGACTCCTCACCGCCATCCGCGAATTCGGTCAAGAAGCCATCGACGAAGAAATCGCCACCATTGGAGCTGGTGCCTACCGCTTCCACTACGACGTCCTTGATCCCCTTATCACTGTTGGTCTCGCAGATGGAAATGCGGATGAACTCGAAGTCCAAGCAGTCCTGCACAGCCTCAACGTCCTCTTCTACAACCAATACGAACCTCAATTGAAAAACTGGAGCGGCGACATCAAACCCTTCCAATCATTTATGCCAGTCATCAATGAAGCCCTCAAAGCCCACAACGAACGCTCACAAGTCGCCCGTCGCCGTATTACTTCAACACAATATATTCTCGAAACCTTTGACGTTACTCTTGATGTCCTTCTCTTGAATATCCTCGTGGGCAATGCTATCATCATCACCGGTGTGAAAAATAAAAAATTTGATGAACTTAGTCAAGCCATCGATCAAGTACTCCCCTTCACTGTCCCTAATATGCCTGG
>JBHLNC010000052.1:0-9363 GCA_048937435.1 Promethearchaeota archaeon
GGCTTTTGCGATGGCTGCCACCACCAGTTCTCCTCAAATTCACTCCACAGTCGCTAAATATCTTTGCAACTTTCACAGTCAAGTTGCGAAACATCATTGGAAGGTTTTCAAAAATGTATGGGAAAGTTGACATTTTAGTAGAGTCCTTGCCAAAAATCAATGTTCTCGAAAAATGGTTGGCTTGAGTTTTGTGTTTTGGTGGTTAATTGAGAAATGATTTCAGCAGATTCAAAAAGTCCTGGCTGCGGATTCGGGGGTAGGATACCGTTCAGCGAGGATTTGTGTGACGATTTCGAATATTTCCTGCACTCCATTTCCATCTTTGGCTGATGCTTCTACAAAGGGGGCACTGTATCTTGCCGCATATTCGATTCCCTCTTGGAGTGTTACTAGTGGTCGGCTTCGTCCATAGGCTAGGCGGAGATCTGCCTTATTTCCCACAATTACGATTGGACAATCTGTCACTGATTGTTTCAAATGCATGATCCAGTCGTCGAGTCGTTCCATGGTATATCGACTCGAAATATCAAAGACAGCAATGGCGAGCCGGGCTCCTCGAAAATAGGACATTGCAAGGTCTCGGAAGCGAATTTGTCCTGCAAGGTCCCAAATCTGGAGTGTTGCTTTCCAATCGCCAAATTCAATATTTTTTGCGGCGAAATCTACACCAACTGTGAGTTTCATATTATCGTCAAAAGTGTTCCAGGTGTATCGTCTAAGGAGGCTTGTTTTGCCCACACCGCCTTCGCCGATAAATAAGATTTTGATTATCCCAATCATTGAATTTTATCCCAAGTTTTAGTTCCCCGCGTGATAGTTAGTGTCCGCCTATGTGGAAATTTCATTTAATATCTTTCTCTCACTTCAAACTGAAATTTGTGAATCTGCGGAAACTTGTGTTTGAATTCATAGCATTCTCTGTTGTTGGACTCTTGTTTGAAGAAATTGGTTTGTTGTGTTATAACACGGAGAGATTTTTCAACGCAGCATTGAGGGATTCTTCGAACACATCAACGGCGTGATTTGCCTGCTCTTCGGTAATGGTTAAGGGAGGTTTGACTTTGACTACATTTCGGACGAACCGCATATCACGGTGGTGTGCCATGCTCAAATCGAAAATGACGTTTCGTTTCAGTCCTTCGTGAACAATGGCATCAGCTAGGGAATTGGCTGGCACTTTGTCCTTTTTGTCACGAACCATTTCTACGCCAATGAATAATCCTGGTCCTCTTACATCTCCGATGTGTTCGTTCTTTTCTTGGATTTCTCGTAATCGTTTGGTGATGAGGGTGCCCAGTTTTTCAGCGCGACGTGGGAGGTTGAGTCGTTGGATGACTTCGATATTGATTAGGGTAGCAGCCATGATTAGTGGGCTTGCCCCGAAGGTGGAGTGTTCTTCAGTGTAACGGAAGTGTTCTTTGAGGTCATCTCGGGCTAGTGTGGCTCCGACGGGGAGTCCGCCTCCAAGAGCTTTGGTGAGGCACATCATGTCGGGGACGATGTTGTAGATTTCAGCAGCAAACATTTTCCCGACGCGCCCAAATGCAGTTTGAGCTTCATCCCAAATCATGTATACGTTTTCCTCATCACAGAGTTTTCGTAGCCCCTCAATATACCGTTGTGGTGCAGGAACTTGCCCTCCTGGCCCCTGCATGGGTTCAATTATGACACCAGCTACAGGGGCATTGGTTCCAAAGATGATAGTGTTTCGGAGTAGTTCCAGACATTCCATGTCACAGTCTTTGGGATCTTGTTCTTTTCGACACCGGTAGCAATAGGGGTAGGGAGCTTTGACGAAGTGTTCTTGTCCAAATCCTCGGAATCGGATGAGGGGACTGGGCATCCAATTTGATGCGGTGATAGTAGCAAGTGTGGCCCCGTGATAGGCCATCCACGTAGTGATGAAAATTGATGCATCAGGTTTGTTGAGAAAAGCGAGTTTCATGGCGGCTTCAATTGCTGTGGACCCGCCTTGATTTTGGATGGTTACTTTCTTTAAATTACCTGGGGCAATTTGGGCAAGTTTGTTTATGAGTTTTATTCGTGGAATTGTGGGGTAAGTGTACCGAACATGAGTGAGGCGTTCTGCTTGGAATTGAGTTGCATATACAACATCGGGATTTACGAAGCCGACATTTAACGTCCACGCTTGGCTGGTACAATCCAAGTATTCGTTTCCTTCAGTATCTTTTACCGTGGCGCCTCCAGGGGTTCCGGTGGCTAGGATGGTGTCTTTCAGGTGAGTAAGTGAGTGCGATTTGTACTCGCTTATTTCGTCCTCGGTGACTTTGGTGAGCATTTCAGCAATTTCATTTTCTGTCAGTACTTTGGGTTTCATTATTGCTGCACCACTCCCCCTTATGTCAAATACCTGCGTAAAAGAATGTCCATTGGTATTCAATTGTCTGTTTTCACTTAATGGTCATTGGGAAATGGAGGAAGGCTGAAATATACAGGGAATGCCTAAGAGATGCGAGGGACCTAGCATTGAAAGTTGCAGCCGCACAAATTCACCCCCAATTCGCCCAGCCAGATAAGAACCGAACCATAATTCAAAGGTATTGTAGACAAGCAGCTCAACAAGATGTTGATTTAATTGTGTTCCCTGAGCTTTGTATCACTGGATATAATTTCTCGTCGAAAAAGCAGGTGGAGGCTTTTGCAGAACCGGTTCCAGAAGGACCGACAACGCAACAATGGATTGAGCTAGCTAAAGAGTATAATATGATTATTGTTGGAGGATTGGTCGAGCAAGGGAGGAGCGGGGACATCTACAACAGTGCCGCTATTGTGGGTCCAGATCAGTTTTTCGGATGCTATCAAAAAATCCATCTCTTCGCGAATGAGAAGGACTGGTTCCTTCCTGGTTCGCAACCACCCCGTATATGGAAGCTCCCCACGGCAACCATTGGAGTATTGGTGTGTTTTGACTGGGCGTTTCCTGAGGTATCACGGATTCTAATGCTAGAGGGGTGTGAAATCCTATGTTTGCCTTCCAATCTTGTACTTCCCTACGCTCAACGAGTGATGGTTGCACGGAGTATTGAAAACCGTATGTTTACATTGTTGGCTAATCGTATTGGCACAGAGATCTCTGCCGATTGCAGTCCCATTACATTCACAGGTCGTAGTCAAATTACGAATCCGTTGGGTGACATCCTTGCTCGAGGTTCAAAAACTCAATCTGGACTCGTTATTGCTGAGATTCATCCTCAAAAGGCTCAGGATAAATTTCTCACTCGTCAGAATCACATAATTGATGATAGACGAGTGGAACTCTACCAGCGACTTTGTAACGGAGACCCGCGTTAGACTAGGGTGAAAGTCTTGCCTGGAGATATGGATATTGGAATGATTGTGGACTCTTTGGTTTCAAGTAGTGATAGAAAATTCTTGGTTTGATTTGCGGTTCCACTGATGGGAAGTACAAAGCGGGGTCTGATGGCTAGTGTGGCAATGACTGCTTCTTCGGAATCGAATGATCCTTTTTTCTTTCCTGCAATAGGGATACAGAGAAGATCAGGCTTGGAATCTGCCAAGGGACCAATTTCATTTGCCTGTCCCAAATGAAGAGCTGAACCCTGATCGCTTTCAACGAGAATAGCTAAATTGTGTGGTGCGAGAAAACCACCGCGATGTAATTTGAAGCCTCGAATTTTGATGTTCTTTCCTATGTCCATTTCTTTGTCACTTGTCATGGTTTCTAGATAGTAGCTAGGAGTTCCTTCCTTTCGTAGAATATTAATGACCTGACTGTTGCTGACAATGACACTCCCTTTCTTTCTAGAAAAAAATAAAGCATTCCCGAGATGCTCTTCAGCTTGGCTACTCACGAGCACATAAGCTGGCTGAGCCTGATCGAGTTCAACTAGCACCTGTCCTTCGACGATACCGGGGTTGAAGAGCATATGCTTTTCAAAGGAAACCAATACCGCCGCGTATCCAAAGTAAGTCAATGTAAACACAGGACGGCACCTCGTTAAATTTCCTCTGAATGAGAGTAATCTGAGTTTATACTTTCCTCCTCACAAAGCTCAGGGATGTTGCCTGAGGTGTGTTGCTGGGACAGGTTTCCTATTGATAATTTTGTCTAGGGTTCCAGTTTGACGAATATCAGTGATGAGAACTTCACAGTCATCGGGGAGTCCTTTGAAAATTTCATTTAGTTTTCCCCGCATTCCTTCGGTGACGTCTGCTGCTTCATTGGAAGCGCCAACAGCGATTTCGTCAAAGATTGCATCTAACGTGTCTGGTGTAATCAATTCAATTCGTCTTGCGTCTGGGTGTTCCTTTGGGTCAGCGGAATAAAGGCCATCAACATCCGTGGCAAAGACGACTTGTTTAGAATGTAGTAACCGTGCGAGATACATTGCAATTTGGTCACCACTGACAATAGTAAATCCTCTCACTGTATCAGCAACTACATCCCCTGAGAGGATGGGAATGAAACGTTGCCGAAGAAACTCACGAAGAGCTTGGAGATCCATATGGGAGATGCGACCATCAATAGTTACAATAATTGATGATGACCGAATTGGGACTGCTGGTCGTCCCGTTTTCAGGAAGGCACCATGAATCAAATGGCCAAGCCTAGTCATTTCAGAGGCTGTTTTTGTGACCCCAATCTTCTTTTCCTGACTGCGTCCACCTTCTCGGAGTTGATATTCTCTTGCCAGAAAATGACCGAACGAACCACCACCGTGAATAATTACGACAGGATGGGATTCAATTGCCACAATTTCTGAAACTAATTGTTGAATCGTGTCAAGACGTGGTGTCGAACGTTGTGTCTTATCCGAGATGACGCTTCCACCCAATTTTATGATAATCGGGGGTTTTAAGGAAGCACGATGTTTCCGCCGCCATTTTGGACGCCAATTTCGCAGCTTAGCTGACCAATTTCTCCAACCAGTCTTGGCATATTGTTCCCGATGTTCGAGGTCATCCTGTATCCATTCAAGCTGTCGAAAGAAGCGCTCCTTACCACTTACACGGGGGATATCTGGAATCCCCATCTGACGTAACGATTCCACAAAATTAGCTTCAACAAGTTCCTGTAACTGTCCTTCAATCTTTGTCGGAATAACCTCATACCCTTTAGCAAGTAATCCCTCACGAACTCCATCAAGCACCACTCCCCGACACACTTGAATCGGTTCATCCAATGCTACCCCTAAACAGTTGAAAGCTTCTAGTACCAGCTCCAAACCTCGGGCAAGAAAGGTTTTGTGATCAAAATTTGGTTCTTGGAAGTGTGTGACCTCAACCTCTTTCATGACGTATTCACTGGTATCTACTCGGAATACACCAATGAACACGCCACCTACGGGGTCACCCCATCCGGCGTCGTCGACCTGAATGGTCACATCAAGAATTCTCCTGAAGGGACCTACTGTCTTTTCAGCTTAAATATATCGCAAACATGAGCTTCCATGCCCATTAGGAGTTTTTAGCGCCAATAAGTCGCGGTGTACCATTTATTTTGAAGAGTAAAACCGTTCTAGAATCTTCCTAGATGGCGACTTTAACCGAGGAAAAGTGATTTAGGGGACCTGAGATTTTGTGTAGCACCACAGAATATGATTTAAATTTCCTCTCTTAACCCCATAGGTAGGAGAAGGTTACTGCAGAGAGCGACTCCCCATGTCACTAAACGAACACACTTTCAAACTCGTTGTTATTGGGGACCCCATGGTCGGTAAGACAAGCATCATCAATCGATTTATCACAAAGACGTTTAATCACGAATATTTACAGACCCTCGGCACACAACTCAATTGCCATGAGGTAGTTGTTAGTGATGTGCTTATTCGACTAATCATCTGGGACTTAGCAGGGCAGCCGAGATTTGAGAGTGTGCGAAAGCTCTATTTTCTGGGGAGTGATGCAGTAATAGTCGTGTTTGATTTAACTCGGGCAGAGACCTTTGATAATGTTGAGGGATGGTTACAGGCGTTTCGAACAGCAGTTCCGGATGAGGCCCCAAGTGTTCTAGTGGGTAATAAAGTAGATTTAGATTCAAAACGAGTGATATCCAGGTCGGAGGCGTATCAACGACACATCAATTTAGAATTTGACAACTACTTCGAGTCGTCAGCTCGTTCAGGGGAGAATGTGGGAGAGCTGTTTGATCAGGTTACACGATTGTTGATTTATAATCGGTTGGCGGAGCTTCGTGAACGGTTATCGCCATTCATCTATTCATCATTCGCATCCTAAACAAGAGGAAATGTTGGAAGTCCTCGGCTATTGAGATTTTATTTTTATGTTGAATTTGTTTTCAACTGAGGATTTTTCTCCATGATAGTTGATGAGCCAGAGATTGGATTCTGGAAATTGTTCAGTGCAGTCTAAGCAACTCAGAGCCTTTTCTTTATCTTTGTAGAGGCGTTTGAAATCGAATCTAACAAGCTTCTTTGCTTGTTCACGTGTGTAGGGAATATCCCAAAGCTCAGAGTCTGATTCATGGAAGATGGCGTCCATTAGCGTTATCTTTTCGAGAGTGGTTGTGAAAAAGCCTGCTTCCATTGTGACGGGAACTGGGCGACCCCATTCCTGCAATTCATCAGCAACAGCCAAGACAAACAGCAAAGGGTATTTCTCAAAGGGGATATTTCCCAATTCAGGAATGAAGTTATGTAAGGCAATTGCGCGAGCTGCTTCGATTAATGGACGATCCTTTGCTAGTTCCTTTTCCACATGGTCAGGTGGTCCCAACGTTCGAAGGAGGGTAACAGCAGCTACAACGCCATGATCCATTATTGGGCTTTTAACCTCATAAAGGGGAGGTGGTTGATGTCCTGATTTGTACACAAACACATCTTGGGTTAACTCAGCACTTCCGAGCCCATTGTGGATGTGTGTTTGCCAGGATTTGGGTAGTCCTTTAGAGAGGATTTTCAGATAGGCTTTATTTCCTAGTTGGGGGTTGCTCAGGTCAATTCGTAGGGGTGAGATTTCCATATCGACAGAAGGGTAGCAGCGGAGCATCTCGTTTACTAGCGACCAGTTGACAGACGTGACAAGTTTGGCAAGAGGTGTTCCGATATCATGGAGTAGTCCTGCTAACCACCAGGTCATCTCAGCTTCCTCTTGGTTAAAGTTCAAGTTTTCTTCCATGATTCCTCGTAATTCTCCGGAGGCTCCCGACTTGCTAAAGATGTAATCGCTTAGAACAGCTACGCGAAGAGAATGGGCTGTATGGTCGCGGTAGAATTTGCGTACATTCATGAAATACATTAGTGCTTCAAATTCGGGAAGCATGTGAATTAGGTTAAGTACACCTTCATTTGTAACCCCTTGTTCCTTTGCAGCCTCGATTAATGCCTTAGCTAACGAATCTGTGTTTGGTCCAAATAGTTTGGATGCAATGTTCTGTCCGATGGTGTCGCCCATTTGATCCAATTCTTCGTCGAGTTGCGCGAGACGCTCGTCAAGTTTTGATAATTTTTTTTCTCGTTTCTTCTGTGCCTCCTCTAAGGCTTTTTTTTGCTTTCTCTGAGCCGCATCGACTTTAGCTTGAACCTCTTGTTCTACCTTCGCTAATTCCGCGTCAATCTTTCCTTTTACTAATGGTTCAAGTTTATCACCCAGAGAACTAAGAATGTCCGAAACCATTGGTTGCACAAAACTCGGAATACCCAATTTTTCTTGCCCTTTTTTTGTAGTTAGCGATTTAGCAATATCAAGTCCTCTTTGAATCTTCATTGAAAGATCCTTACCGTCAGTTACACTGGTAAGGAACTTAGAGAAGCTAGAACTTGCATAACCAGCCCGTTCAAGCACCCAGGAATCATTTATCAAGAGTCTGTCAGTCATTTGCGTCCCCTTGCTTTACCTCTTTTGACTATTTGACAATTAGTCTCCCACCTAATATCAAATTCGGTGAATGAAATTTGAGGCGATGTGTACTATTTCTGGAATCTTATGTAGTATTTCGCATCTGAATATAACTTCGTAAGCCCCCACTTAATCCTAATCGGCGAAAGATAAGGCAAGAAAAATTAGTCAGGTTCTTTCTTAAGTGATCCTACAGTAACTTTATCGTATAGCAAGTAAAAAGTAAAAAATACCACCCAAACAATCCCCATTATTACGGCTAGAAAGAAAAACCCCCAAATGAGGAATAGCAATGGAATGAGAAACCCAAAGAGTAAGATTGCCAGAATAAAGAACCCTTTCAAAAAATGTGTATTCCAATTTGTGGGTGGTTTCCATTTTACCCATCGAAACCCCCATAATCTAAAGAGTAAACCATATAGCAAAAACATATAGAACAGGATTGCGACGAAGAATAATGCGATCTGACCCCAGAGGCTGGAGAGAAAACTGTATGGAAGGAGGGTGAGTAATAGCGTGAATACAGTGAGGATGAACCCGGTAAGGAGTGCACAGTATGACATCACATTTGATAGATGTCTTTGATAGTCTGAAATGTCCCTAGGTGTAGGCAAAGCTCTCACCAAATAAATTTCATTGTAATTCCCCGTTTTTTTATTTTAAATCAATTGGGCTAGAAGAAATAGAACTAGTGGAATGGAGCCCTATTATAATAATTAGAAGGTCCAGAAACAATGTCTACGTTGTTTTATGATACACACCTACCTGTCAAATTAAGGGATACTGGAGAAGTCCAACTTAGTGTTAAAACCATCAAGTTTAAGGCACGGTCCTTCACAAATAGCGGTTGTACTTGTCTTGAGTGGCTTCTATGTCAAACGTTGATTCTTATTCACAGTCAAGCCTCTCAGAATCTTCTCTTTCTGGAGCTCTGAACCAATATCAGTCACCCAGCGATTGGTTGGGGGAAGCATCCTTCGGTCAAGGATTTAGGAGAAGCCTCGCGATCTTGAAGCACCAGTTCCGCTGGTTTGTCTTGGTGTTCTTTTCGGGTGGAGTTCTAATGGCCGTTGCAGCGCTTCCTATTACCTCGATTATCGTGGATCTTAATACACTTATTTTGAATGAAATATTTTCCATACAACCAGATATTTTCTTACTGTTTAGTTTGTTAATGCAAAGTCTTGTTTTTGGGCTTTTACAGAATTTCATCATGTTGTTAGGTGTCTTTGTTCTTAATGTGATAGCAGTGCATCGTGTATTAAACACCGAACCGAGTTTACGTGTCTTAAAAAGCCAACAAGGAGCTCTTCGTTTTCCCATCTTTAAAACGATTGTTGCTGGTCTCGTGTTCGCAATCATTTTGACACTGGCAGGTATTGTCCCATTTGTAGGGTTGGTTGTTTACGCACTTCTTTTCTTCGTTCCCATACTGCTGGTTCTTGAAAGAGCTTCAATTGGTGGTGCGTTTTCATTAAGCGCTGGATTACGTCGTCGCCACTGGCAACGGATCCTTGGGGCAGT
>JBHLNC010000053.1:0-9330 GCA_048937435.1 Promethearchaeota archaeon
TCTCGGTACTCAGCGATGCGCTTCGCTCTGGCTGCTTCAGGGTCCTTGGCTTTCTCAATTTCGCGACGGAAAATAATATTAGCTGCTCCTTCTGGACCCATCACAGCCATTTCCGTGCTGGGCCAAGCGTAGACGACATCCGCCCGAAGATGCTTGGAACCTAATACTACATAGGCTCCACCGATAGCTTTGCGTGTGATGATCGTTACTTTTGGTGCAGTCGCCTCAGCATAGGCAAAGAGTATCTTTGCACCATGGCGAATAATTCCACGGTGTTCTTGATCGACGCCAGGGAGAAATCCTGGTACATCCATGAAGGTTAGGATCGGAATGCTAAATGCGTCACAGAAGCGAACAAACCGGGCGCATTTATCAGAGGCATTGATATCCAAGGTGCCAGCGAGATAGTTGGGCTGATTCGCAACCACGCCCACAGAGTGACCGTTCAACCGGATGAACCCAACAACCATGTTCTGTGCAAAATGCTCATGAACCTCCAAGAAACGATGATTATCTGCGACACTAAGAATCGCCTGCTTCATGTCATACGGTGTTGTCGGATCATCCGGTAGGAGCTCATTTAATCCGGAATCTGTTCGCATCGGATCATCTGTTGGCGCAACGATTGGCGGGTTCTCCATGTTGTTGGATGGAATATACGACAACAACTCACGAATAAGCTGTAAACAATGCTCTTCATTTTCAGCGGCAAATTGGGCGACACCACTTTTGATGTTATGTGCCATCGCACCCCCCAGTTCTTCGAAGCTGATTACCTCACCCGTTACAGCTTTGATGACGTTAGGTCCAGTAATGAACATTCGGCTTGTATTCTTCACCATCAATGTAAAATCAGTCACAGCTGGGCTATAGACTGCTCCACCCGCACAGGGGCCCATAATTGCACTAATTTGTGGAATCACCCCAGAAGCAATGACATTTCGGTAGAAGATTTCGCCATAGGCTCCGAGACTCGCTACTCCTTCTTGGATGCGTGCTCCACCGGAATCATTCAGTCCAATCACAGGAGCTCCAGCTTCCAAGGCTAGATCCATAATCTTTGTGACCTTTTCTCCGAACATTTCACCTAAGGCGCCACCAAACACGGTGAAGTCCTGACTGAACACAAAAACCAGCCGTCCATCAATGGTACCATAACCGGTAACTACTCCATCTCCAGGGATTTTCTGCCTATCCATCTTAAACTCGGTAACACGGTGTTCTACTAAGGCATCAAATTCCATGAAACTCCCTGGGTCCAACAGTTTATCAATCCGTTCTCGAGCCGTCAACTTACCTGCTTTGTGTTGGCGGTCAATTCGCTCTTTTCCGCCACCCAATTTCGCTTGCTCTAGGCGTTTTCGGAGTTCCTTGAGTTTCTTATTCATAACTTCTGAAGGCATCTGAGCTACACTCCAGCCAATTCTTTGCATTGAACTCTACAAAGCTGTTGCCCCTTCTGGCAGTTTCTCCTCTTAAACCCCACCACTGGTATCAAAAGATAACCTTGGCTAGAAATTACAAAGATTCTTATCCAGAACCCAAGTGGTACACCACCAGAGGTTAAATTCAATGTCCAAAACCCTAATCGGACTCGTGCAAGCTTTCATCGGTGAAAGCCAAGCACGCAACCGCTACAACATCTATGCGAAAATCGCTAAAACAGAGGGATTCGAACAAATCGCCGAAATCTTCAATGTAACTGCTGATAACGAACGTGTCCACGCTAAAAACTTCTGGCGCGCTGCTCATGCCGTGATGGAACAAACTGGAAAATCCATGCCCGAAATCAGCGTCGACGCAATGGCTCCCTTGAAAGTTGGTAAAACCATAGACAATCTCAAAGCCGCCATCGAAGGGGAAACCTACGAACACACTAAAATGTATCCCGACATTGCTAATACGGCAGAAAAAGAGGGCTTCAAAGCCATCGCTGAGCAAGTCCGTGCCATCGCTAAAGCGGAAGATCACCATGCCAAACGATACACGGCTTTACTCAAAGAAGTCGAAGCCAAAACGGTCTTCAAGAAATCTAAGCCAACCCGCTGGGTTTGTCGGGAATGTGGTTATGTCCACGAAGGTGAACAACCCCCAGATCAGTGTCCCTCATGCTTCCATCCCACATCATACTTTGAAGTCTTCTGTGAAACTTACTAACATAGCAACCGAGTCATAATACCCAAAGAATAATAACCACCAAAGAAACCACAAAAAATAGGTGACCTACCATGGCACAGAAGTACGTCTGTACAGCATGCGGTTACATCTATGATCCTGCTGTCGGTGACTCCGATGGAGGCATTGCCCCTGGCACTGCCTTCGAGGACATCCCAGAAGACTGGGTCTGTCCCGTTTGCGGCGTCGGCAAGGATATGTTTGAACCCGCGGATTAGACTGTCGAATAAACTTGGCGGGGTAGGCGATTCACCAAGAAGTGCCGAATCCGCCTTTTTCATGTTTTTTATGGAAAGCAATTCTTTTTAGAGAGCTTTTTGTCATTGGAGTATAGGTGATTATATCATGACAATTGTGGGTGAACCCATTGCTTTGCCTCGGAGCGAAACTGAGAAAATCTGGGTGTCGCTGTCCGAGTTTCGAGGCTTCTATTGAATTGACATCCGTATCTATTATCAGACCGGAGACGCAGATTGGCGCCCCACGAAGAAGGGCGTTCGCATCTCGCTGGAACTCAAAGATGATCTGATAGCAGCAATCGAAAAAGTGACATCACAAGCAATTCCTGGCGAAGGCGAAACAAAAACAGAAGCAAAGGATGAGGAAGACTCTTTAGATTAGGAAAAGGGAACCGGTTTTAAGGTCAACATTGTTAACTCGTAACCGATAACCATGAAAATTATTGATGACTGCCCTGGCGCTGCACCTTTAAAACGCCCTAGCATCATCTTCAAGACCTGTCCAAAGTGTGGCGAGGAGATTGAACTCTTTACCAGTGATGTGAAGATGGATTGTGACACCTGTGGTTTTACTGTATACAACGATACTATGTCCTGTGTAGAATATTGTGAATATGCTAAGGAATGCGTGGGCGAAGAGATCTATAATGATGTTCAAGAAATGGTTAAAAAGAAGAAGGCGCAAAAGGCGAGTGAAGGGTCAGGGTAGACATCCTTACACTTTCAGGTTAGAATACTTTTGGTGATTATAAAATGACTAAACTACTCGAAATCTACAAATGCGAGGTTTGCGGAAACATCGTAGAAGTAGTCCATACTGGCGCAGGAACACTAGTCTGCTGCGGTCAAGCCATGAAACTCATGGAAGAACAGACCGCTGATTTCACGACCGAAAAACATGTACCTGTCGTTGAAGAAACTCGGGATGGAATCCACACCGTTGTTGGTTCAACTCCTCATCCAATGGTCGATAAACATTGGATTGAATGGATTCAAGTAATCAAAGATGGATGGGTTATGCGCAAGTTCCTTGAACCTGGCATGAAGCCCGAGGCGGACTTTCCCATGAAAGGAAAACCCGACTTGGCTCGTGAATATTGCAACATTCATTTACTCTGGAAGACTAGCTAAACTGTTAAAGCTGGGAGCTTTCCAGGTGATCTTGGTGACTGGTTAGTTTTCACTAGTCACCAGCTATCTCTCTTTTTTTATTAGCTTTCGTAGACTTCTTCCTCTTGAAGTTCGAGTACGTTTCCACAGTAGGGGCATTCTGCTCTTCGTGGTCCCACCCATTTAACTTCGTTGTATTTAATGGGTGCGTCACATTCTGGACACTCAGTTGGCAGACTTTCTCGCACATAGTGTCGTGTTTGTGTTCGTGTGACAGGTATCTTTGATGCATCATACATTCTTTGTGAGGCTCGTTGTGCTTTACAGATTCTATTAAACACTATCACCATTATAACGGCCCAAATCACAATGAACACGATGATAATAATCCAGAAGAATCCCAAAAAGCCGAAAAGCCAATCAAAGAAGGGATCGAATTGAAGAGCCATAATCATCGAGAAAAGATGGGTAATTGCTGGAAACATGATGGTTCTCCAAGTTCATTGTGAGAAATAAACCCCTAAAAGAATTGTGAACGTCAGTCAAATTTGCTTCTTATGTTAAAGAAAGAAGGTCTGCGCTTCGGATTTGTATTTGTCCTGAATCAGTTTGGAGGATTAGACTTCCATCGGGTCCGATGTCTTTTGCGATACCTGTATGTCGTTCGTTACCAATCGTGACTGTGATCGACTGTCTAAGCTGGGTACAGAGTCGCCGGTACTCTCGACTAATTGCAGCGAATCCCTGGTCACGTAGGCGGAGGTACCAAAACTCAAGCTGTCCTAGGAGGTATCCGAATAAGCGAGGCAGATCGACAGGGCGATTGAGAATGTGTTGGAGAGTCGTTGCTGAGATCTGCAGGTCTGAAGGCATTTCCTTGAGTGGAGTATTTGCATTGATGCCTACTCCTAACACCACGTATTCGATGCCTTCACCTATCAGAGTGGATTCTGATAAAATTCCGCACACTTTACGATTTTCAACGAGCACATCATTGGGCCATTTCAACTTGGCTTGAACTCCGAGGGCGGTCTTTAGGACTTTGGCTACTGCCACGCCTGCCGTTAAGGTGATGAGTGGTGCTTCTGCGGCAGAAATGGTCATTGGACGTAGCAGGATTGAAAAGTAGAGGCCTCCCGGTGGTGAATGCCAGGACCGTTCGAAGCGCCCTCTCCCCGAAGTTTGTTTATCCGCTAGGACAACCAATCCTTCACGTTCACCAATTGCACCTTTTTCCTTCAAGTATGCATTGGTGGATGACAGTTCGGGAAAATGTAGTAAACGCTTGATTACTAGTTTTGAAGTATTTGCCAGGGCGTGGTGGAAGGAGTCATTCCTTGGTTCGAAGGGAATTGGTGGTTTTGACATACCCGGCACTTCGTCGTGTTACTCCTTGGAGGGTTGGCATAATTCGAGAAGGACACCATTTGTACTGCGAGGATGAACGAAGGCGATGAGCATGTTATCGGCGCCTATGCGTGGGGTTTCATCGATAAGTCGGAGTCCTGCGGTCTTCATTTTATCTAATGCAGCGTGTATGTCGGGAACCTCAATGGCAATATGATGTATACCCTCGCCTCGTTTTTCAATGAACTGAGCGACGACACCTTCGGAGCTTGTCGATTCTAATAGTTCAATGCTGGAGTCTCCGATGGGGATATGGACTGTTTTGACTTTCTGACTTTCTACAATTTCAGTATGTGTCGGTTCAAGTCCAAGGACTTCAAGATATAATTTGAGCGCCGCTTCTGCATCCTTGACTGCAATCCCAATATGTGCAATTCGCAAAGACAACAACTCCATGGGTCTTTTTTCTTCTGGGCTAGAAAAGACTTCTGCTTTTCGAATCTGGTAATCTACAAATGTTTTTATTCAGGGTTAAGTGTTGGAGCGACTAATATGAGCCCAAACGAGACTCCAACAGCAAACGAAAACAATGAAAGTCTATCCGTTTCTGACAACCTCTTGATCATTTTTGGTACCACTCTCATTGCTGTTTTGGGCGTAGCCAGCGTTACTCCTGCTTTTCCCCGGATGAGTATTGAATTGGGCATCCCTCCAGGAATGATTAGTCTTGTAATTGTTGTCTTCACTATTCCTGGTATCCTTTTCACACCGTTGTTAGGTGTAGCTGCAGATCGCTTTGGTCGTAGGCCAGTATTAGCTCCCGCGTTGCTGCTATTTGGTGTGGCAGGACTTACATGTGTGTTTTCCGAACCTCTTGGTTTTGTCTTGGGAATCTCTCCATTCCTTGTGCTGCTTATCTTTCGATTCGTTCAAGGGGTAGGTGCCGCTGCTTTGGGATCCCTGAACGTCACTATCATTGGAGATTTGTATAAACGTCAACAACGGGCACAAGTCATGGGATATAACGTCAGTGTTCAAAGCACTGGGACTGCGGTCTATCCTGCTCTTGGAGGTTTTCTTGCGCTCTTTGGATGGTTTTATCCCTTCTATCTTCCTCTCATAGCGATTCCAATTGGTATAGCTGCTCTCTTCAAACTCGATGTTCCTGGACCTGATGAGAAGCTCTCATTAGGACAATACTTCACTCAAATTGGAACAATTCTCAGAAATAGACAAGTCGCGGGTCTCTTCATTGTGAGTACAACGGTTTTCATCATGCTTTATGGTGCAATAATCACCTATCTTCCATTTCTCATTATTACTTCATTTTTTGTCGATTCTTTCATTGCTGGGCTCGTTATCTCGTTAATTTCCGTTGCATCTGCAATAGTTGCACCTTTCGCAAGTAGGCTCGCCCAGAAATTTTCGATGAAATACATTCTACTTGCAGCTTTTCCTTTCATGGCTTTGGGACTTTTCTTGATTCCTTTTGCCCCCACCCTTTTTCTTATTCTTATACCAGTAATCTTTTTTGGAATGGGAATGGGGTTTGCTATGCCAACAGTTCAAATACTGCTTGTACGTCTAGCTCCGATAAATTGTCGCGCTGCTCTGATGTCGCTGAACGGACTAGTCCTACGATTAGGACAAACACTTGGACCTCTAATTATGGCAATGGTCCTTGCTATCTGGACTCTGCCTGGCGTCTATTGGCTTGCCACTTTGTTTGCCCTTGTTCTGATTCCAATTATTATATTATCAATTCCTTCCAAGACCGAAATGTAAAAGGAGTATTAGAAAATCTGGGCAGGTTTATATTCACCAAATATTTCTCGGAGCACGTCTGAAATTTCTCCCAGTGTTGCCTTAGCCTCAACTGCGCCAAGAATACTTGGGAACAGATTTCCCGTACCCTCAGCATCTTGTTTCAATTGGTAAAGGGAGGTTTCGACAGCAGACGCATTTCGACTTTTTCGAAACCATTCTAACTTTTTATGTTGGGCTTCTTCCACTGCGGGATTAACACGTAAATAATCAATAGTTTGTGTTTCTTCGGGAACACTAAACTTGTTTACACCGACCACCACACGTTCATCAGCTTCAATTTCCCGTTGATATCGATAGGCGCTATCGTGAATTTCACGTTGAATAAAGCCCGTCTCAATCGCTCGCAAGACGCCTCCCATCTTGTCAATCTGGTCAAGATATTTCACGACTCCTTCTTCAATTTCATTAGTAAGGTTCTCTAAGAAATAGGATCCAGCAAAGGGATCAATGGTGTTGGCTATCCCACTTTCATGGGCAAGTATTTGTTGAGTGCGTAATGCGATTGTTGCGGCTTTTTCCGTTGGTAAAGCAAGGGCTTCATCCATCGAATTAGTATGAAGGGATTGAGTTCCTCCTAAAACGGCAGCTAAGGCTTGCATAGTTACACGAACGATGTTGTTCTCCGGTTGCTGAGCAGTCAAACTACAACCTGCTGTTTGGGTGTGAAATCGTAACAACCAGGAACGTGGGTCTTCTGCATTGAATCTTTCACGCATGATTCGATACCACAATCGACGTGCGGCTCGGAATTTCGCCACTTCTTCGAACAGATCGTTATGGGCTCCGAAGAAGAATGACAATCGTGGAGCAAATTCATCCACATTTAGTCCCGCTCTTATCGCCGCTTGGACATAGGCAATTCCATTGGCAAAGGTGAATGCTACCTCTTGGGTTGCTGTACTTCCTGCTTCACGAATATGATAACCGCTGATGCTGATAGTATTCCATCGTGGTAAATATTCACGGCAATAGGCAATCGTATCAGTGATCAAACGCATAGATGGGGCGGGGGGATAAATGTAGGTACCTCGAGCCACATACTCTTTGAGGATATCGTTTTGAATTGTTCCACGTAACATTTTTGGATTAACGCCTTGTTGTTTCGCAATCGCGATGTACATCGCTAGCAGAACTGCTGCTGGTGCATTAATCGTCATACTGGTGCTCACTTTCTCCAAGGGGATACCGCTAAAGAGAGTACCCATGTCCTTGACTGATGGAATGGCGACCCCAGTTTTTCCTACTTCCCCAGCTGCCATGGGATGGTCCGAATCGTAGCCAATCTGCGTTGGTAAATCAAAAGCAACACTCAAACCAGTTTGACCCTGTTCCAGCAGATACTGGTACCGCTCGTTAGTCTGCTCCGCTGTCCCAAACCCGGAATACATTCGCATAGTCCAAAGCCGACCTCGGTACATAGTTGAATACACACCACGTGTATAGGGAGGTTGACCTGGA
Source organism: Promethearchaeota archaeon (assembly GCA_048937435.1). Lineage (GTDB taxonomy): Archaea > Asgardarchaeota > Hermodarchaeia > Hermodarchaeales > Hermodarchaeaceae > Hermodarchaeum. The sequence goes on from JBHLNC010000053.1 coordinate 8,157, forward strand.
AATCCAAGGTCGCGTTGATAGTCAAAATCAGGTAAATCTTCAGGTGTATAAAGCCGCTCAACAGGTTCACTTGAGGTTGTTACGAACTTTTCAGCTCGTTCTGGGGTATTCTCCATGTTTGTTTCGAACACTTTGTTATCCCATTCTTGAGGTTTTCCTGATTTTTTCTTATCATGTGGTTTTTTAGTCACCAATTTTCAACTCTGTGAATTACTATCTTGAGCCTCCACTTAATGAAAGTGATTCACCGAACCCCTTACATTTCTACACCGCGTCTTGCACCAATTCCTTTCTGATATGGGTGCTTTACCTCCTTGACCTCACTCACTAAATCAGCCATCTCAACAATCGTTGGGTGTGCATATCTTCCCGTAAGAATAATCTCCATATGCGTTGGACGGCTTTTGATCAATGTGACAACTTCTTGTGTTGAAATAAGTCCAAAATCCATAGCAACATTAATTTCATCAAGAATGAGAAAATCAACCTTTCCTTTCTTAATGATTTCCCGAGCATGAACCAAAGCGGCTATAGCTAGTTCAATATCTTGAGGGTCTGGCTTTGTCCGATTGACAAAGTCGGGACGACCAAACTGACGAATAGTAAAATTTGGAATGCGTTTAACAGCTTCCAATTCACCATAGTTAATTTGACCTTTCATAAACTGAATCATGTAAACCTTGAAGCCATGGCCAGCTGCACGGAGTCCAACACCTAAAGCAGCACTAGTTTTCCCTTTTCCATCACCTGTGTAGACTTGGACCAGACCTTGATGTTTTTCTTTTCGTTTTTTTGAACCCATAAGTTGTCCCTCATTCTTTGGGCGAATCTTGGAGTAATGATAGGTGTGGTTTTAATCGGTTGTAAGTGGTCTCTGCGTCCATAACTAGTGTACGAGTATCTGCGGTGGTTTCCATGAATCCCAGCTCACGAGGATACCGTGGAACGATGTGAAGGTGAAGGTGAAGGATACTGGCCCCTGCCGCTGATCCGATATTTAATCCTACATTTACACCCTTTGGGTTGAAGGCTTTTTTCACAAGCCTTACAGTCTTAGCGCCCATCCAAAAAAAGGCATTCAATTCTTCTCGGGTGAGTTTTGAGAGGGTTTCCACATGTCGGAGTGGAACAACCATCACATGTCCCGGGTTAAAAGGAAACATATTGAGAATGA
>JBHLNC010000054.1:0-9200 GCA_048937435.1 Promethearchaeota archaeon
AAACCAATCCAAAGGCTAAGAAACTCAAAGATATGTCAGCTGGCGAACGAGCAGCTGCTGGTGCTCGAAATCCACATCCGGCAGCTAAACCTCGTACTCGCTATGCATACATACTCTTGGCAAGTCGACGCTAGGTAGGTGAGAATCTCCATGAATACGCTTAGTATGAAGTGGAATTCTCCCTACTTCATCGGTGAGGGACGTTCTACTGCCATAACTGATCTCGCCCGCTGCAGGTAGGCGTGCTGTAAACCGCTGCTGCAGCGGGGTCGAGATACTTGTTCAAGGGCTTTGCTTTTTTCAAGCTCTCGGCGGCTCGTAACCCTCGCTTCTCTTTTAAAATCACCTAACTGAGGCCGGGGGTTCAGGGGGACTCTAGTTTAATTCCGTTATCTGACCAGGTCCATTGCCACCCAGAAAAATGGACCGGGAAGTGCCATTTTTAGGAGAAAAACCCCTGAAAACCTGGCACCATTTTGTTATTAATTTAATTTCTGCCCTTCTAGCTATTCCCACGGTCAGCTAGTATAGCGGTTTCTTCTGGAGAAACAGGTCTGAATTCATAACAAATAAAGCAAATGGAGTTACCGAATATGCACACAACCCTGTGATGTGTTTCTAGGATTCGGGTGTTCTTATTGGACTTACTCGATAAGGAAATTATCTTGGCACTCAATTCGAATTGTCGTATGTCCTATCAAGCGCTGGCTCACGAATTTGAACTAAGCGTCAACGCTGTTAAAAAGCGAATAAACAAACTCATTGAAACTGGTCTTATCATCGAATTTTGTGCCTATCTGAGCCTTGCCATGTCTGGTGGTGAAATGCTCCTTCTAATTCTCTCTGTCGAAGCATCGAAATCCAGCCAAAAACTGCTTGATTCCATTGGAGCTGATCCTCGCGTTTTTGCAGGAAGTGTTCTTTCTGATGGACGCCTTTTGTTCTTTGCGGAATACAAAGGGGCAATCGAACTCGATGAACTAGCCCGTTTCATCCATAGCCTAGAAGGGATAACGAAAATTGACATGCACACTCTTCTCTACGAAAAAGGCGGCAGATGCAATCTTACTAAAACTGATCTCATAGTTCTGAAAGCGATTCGCCACAAGGCAAGGATGTCCATAGCCCACATCGCTAAACAAACCAAACTTTCACCGAAGCGAGTTCGTACCGTATTGAAAAAACTCATGGGCGAAACCGGTTCCGCACCAGAATATTTCACTGAACCAAATTCTTTTGGAGACGCACGAACCACCCGACAATGCGTTCACTTCCGGATAGTTTGGAACCTCAACGCCGGAGGCAGCACCACATTCATTATCCGCATCGACTGGGATGTAGATAAGGGTACTCGTGGAGATCTCATTGATTGGTTACAAACTGATTATCCTGATAAATTCTGGTACGCGCTCACCTCTGCAAGCACACCTACGTTATTTTGCGTGTTTGTTGTGGAACATATGCGTGACGCAGAGCCCCTTGTTCAAGAAATCATCAATGGTCCACTGGTTGTTTCAGTTGATGTCCTCTTTGGCTACCCCACCAAACAATTCGATAGCCCCCGTGATATACTTCTTAACAAACTTCTCAAGGAAATTGACATCTGAAAAACAGTATAAAGAGTCGCATAGTCATCGTGAATGAAACCTTTCAGTTCATAAAAAAGGGAGGAAGGGCCTCTAAGTGAAGACTTCACTTAGGAGCCACCTTGAATGAATAGACTCTACTTCCAGATTGAAGTGGTTAGCGGTTTAAGACTTCTCTTTTCTCTTTTTGAGTAGATACGCGATTACCATTACGCTCGCACCAGAAATGAACATTGCAGCACCAAGTGCCCCACCTGCGAATGCAGCAACACCCATGACAGTAGGTCCTTCCATCAACATTATGCTTAGCAACGGAATCCAACTTATGCTCATTTTACACACCTTCCACTACACTAGTTAGTCCCGTGCCTTCTTACAGGCAATTTTCATCGCAATGACGCCTGTGAAGGCTCCAAAGAACACGATAACGGACTGTACCCAAGTGGTGAGAGTAAAAGCCGTATCAATGATGGTGAAACCTAAAGCCGCTAGAATTACTGGAAGCCCTAGAGTCGCTAGGAATATCACTAATGCGATTAGCAAGAGGTATTGATATTTCGTTGAGATTTTTTGCGCCATTAGAATCCCTCCGCCTCGTAACTGTCAAGTTTTGCCTTAAAAATGTTCATTCTATCAAAGAAGAATAAAATGATATAGGCTTTTCATGAAGTAAAAATGAGGTGTATTTAGTCTAATTTTATTTCCCGATTCCGATTGCACTGTCTTCTCATCAATCTGTTGAAGTACAGTATCGTTTTTGCCGTAAATAGACTCCACCGAGGGTTAGAGGAATACCAATAATCATCATAACGATTAACCCAATAGTTAGTGGTGTGAATATGATTGGTTGAAATTCATTGATGGCTGGCATGATGTAATCTTCAATGAGGGCGTCATAATGTACTTGGCTTTCACTTGCGGTAAACACCACAACGAGGTTTTCATTGGGAAGGACATGGATGCGTTGGCCCCGATAACCCCGGGCACTGAATGCCTCCCAATCTGGGTTAATCCACCACTGATAGCCATAACCCAAATTGGATCCGGTAGTGTGATTAACCGCTATGGACGCGTCAATCCACGATGGAGGGAGTATTTGTACTCCGTCCCAGGTCCCGTTGTTCAAATAGACATAACCAAATTTCGCCATATCCCGGGGTGTGAGGTGTAAGCCAAAGCCGCCAAAGTTCGCACCTGCAAAATCGCTTTCCCAGTATACGTTCATGATTCCCAAGGGATCAAACAAGTACTCTTGGGCAAAATCTGCGGTGAATCTCCCCGTTGTAGCGTTCAAAATGCACGAAAGGAGATGGGAGACGCCACTATTATACACCCAGGTAGTCCCCGGTTCAGCAGCCATCGGAAGGTCCAGCATATACTGGATAGCATCTAAACTCGACATTAATCCAAAGACAGGGTTATTAGCATCCTCGTAGGAAACAGACCATTCGTCCCATTCAAATCCTGCCTTCATTGTCAAGAGATTCTCCACAGTAATCCTCTCTTTCCTTGGGTCAGGATTTGCTATTGTTCGATCGGGAAAGAAGTCGAGTAACCGGTCTTGTGTGCCATTGAAGAATCCCTGTTCAAGTGCAATACCTAGGACTGCTGATGCAACACTTTTGGTGCACGAGAAGAGGACATGGCGCATGTTTTCGTTGTGCCCCGTAGGATAATCCTCATAAACGATATACCCGTTCCGTATGATGAGCACCGAATCTGGTTGAATCTGATAGGTGTTGAGAAAGTTTCGCATAGCAACGAGGTGACTGGAAAGCATGCCTTGGACTTCTGGTGTAGAAAACCGCCAACCATCGGTTGGCCAATAGTCTGGGGTCCTGGCTTCACAATAGGATGCACTTGGAGAGACAAATAAACAAGGGGAGATTGTCAGAAGGATAATTATGGGAATGAGAAACCGCAGAATGCGAGACAATAAAATTCGCTCCTTACATTTCACCGTAACGGGAGACTTCTTTTGTTGAATATTTATTCAACGGAACCGGTTAGTTCAGTTAATTAGGGAAAACAGCAAGGACTTGGACTTTTCCGAAATATCTGGTTCAGTATTATTTGAAAACAGTTTTAGAGGCTATAGGACGTAAATACATCGGACACTTCCCCCAACAGCAAAGCATGCAATGTTTACAGGATTCAGGGTAGGACCTTTCCCATGGAATGGTGGCAGCCTTGGATGAAGTTGACAAGAAGATAATCCTAGAATTAGGAAACTTTTGCAGAATTTCATTCCAAGCCATAGCGGATAAGCTCGGATTAACTGTTAATGCCATTAAAAAGCGATATACGAAATTGAGAGACTTAGGGATTATCCGGAGCTTTACCGTGTACCCTAGTCTCGCCATGGTGGAGGCAGAAAGGCTGGTGGGACGAGTGTTCTTGAAAAATCCTCCTCGGAGCGATGTTTTACTCGACACCATTGGGGCAAACCCGATGGTTGATTCTGGCAGTTATCTTGCTGACGGATCAGTTCTCATCTTCGGCGATTATGTAGGTTCTCAGGGACTAGCTGAGTTTAGGCGGTTTCTACGTGGCTTGGAAGGCGTAACACACATTGAATTACATCCTGTTGTCTGTGAAAAAGGGACCAAACGTGATTTATCCCGCTCGGATTTGAAAGTCCTTCGATGTTTACGAGACGATGCACGGATGTCTGTTTCCGAAATTGCTCAACAGACAAAAATGTCACCAAAACGAATACGCAAAACTATTCGACAATTATTCGGCGAAACCGGTTCAGCACAAGAAATGTTTGTACAGAAGCAGTCCATTGGCGACCATCGGACTAAACAGGCCTGTATGCACTCACGCATTTTATGGGATCTCAATGCCGCTGACGCAACGGCCTTCATTATTCGTATCGAATGGGATGAAGAAGCCACTACGCTTCATGATGTCGTGGAATGGATACGGGAACAATACCCGGCTGCATTCTGGTATGCATATGCATCAGCTATTGAACCAGTGATTTTCAGCATATTTCTTGTCGAACATATGCGTGACGCTGAACCCATCGCCAATAAAATCCAAAAAACTCACTTTGTGAATTCGGTTGAAGCAATCTTTGGTTATCCTTCAAAACGCTACCCTAACTTGAAAGACTACTACCTGGAAGAACGATTCAAAGAACTCGATGTCTAACAGAACAGCACCCCTCTAGAGGTAAATCCCAAAATATCAACAACGACGACATTGTATTTTATAAGAAACATTTACCCAATTGGCTATCTCCTGTCATTACTCATTTAATATCAGGAGGTATAGTCATGCCTATCTAATGGAAACGACTCGGAGCCTATCTTGCCATCTTTGGAGGCATCCAATTCATCATCATCACCGCCATCATTATGCTCATCTACCCTGGTGGCTACAACTTTTTCCTAAACAGCTTCAGTCAACTTGGGCAAGCTGTTACGAATAGTGTACCCACTCCTCAAAACTGGTTTCTCTTTGCTTTCACCTGCACATTAGTAGGCGCTTGTTCAATTCTCTTCTGGCTCGCTATACGTACGTTATTTACTAGTAATCAGCGATTGTTCTATCTTAGCTGGGTAGGAACCATTCTCGGTTTTCTTGCAGCAGTGTTCGTATCAAGCCTTGCAATCTTCGCCATGGACGTATTTTCAACGCTCCATGGATACTCAACGTACGCGTTTTTCTTTTTCATTTCATCAGCGATTATCGTATACACGATTGCCATCTTTCTCAACAAGGACTATGATAACTTGTATGCCATCATTGGAATCATTGTCGCTATTCTCGCCTATACATATCTAATCGGAATGATCTTCAATGTACCATTTATTGAAGGTGCAGCTATGCAGAAGGTTGCTGTCTACAGTCTCATCCTCTGGTCTGCCTTCCAAGGATACAAACTTCTGAAAGAGTTCGACTAACTAGTAAATGTAAATGAAACTCGCCCCAAACGCCAAAAGAAACCCTGTAGTTATTGTAAGTGTATACACTAAATACCCAGCGAAGTTCAATTTGTAGTGAAGATCTCGGTTGGAACGGTTTGTCATCCGAGTGGTTCGACCCGTTAGTCCACCCAGTACATGCAAAATGAGCACTACTAATGCTCCAATACCATGAAATGAGTATAGCAAGGTTCCCTTGAGAAGTAGCGTTTGGATTGCCCAATAGACGAATACGGCTCCGACAGTTCCAATATATGCGACGGAAACAATTCGATGAAAGTTCGTAGAAACAAGATCTGGTAAATCGATGAAGTAATCGGTTCGCCGTGAAAATTTCAATCCAGTCACCAGAGCGATAGCTCCGAAAACAAACGAGATGGAAAATAGAAAGGCATGAAGTCCCCAATGCGAAATCGGTGACAGGCGAGCATTATCTGCCCATCCTCGCGATTCCCAGAATCCACGGAAATCATAATCTACCACTTCGATATGATCGACCCATTTTACCCACTTGTAGCCAAACTGCTCTGGTGCCACAATGCGGACCGGAAATCCGTGCACGGCAGGAAGTGGTTCACCATTCATCTCGTAGGCTAAGAGAACATCTCCTGTACTCACCTCTTGTAAGGTGAGTGATGAGGAGAATCCGTCGACAGCATAAAAAGCGACATCAAACCCACTCTGGTTCAACTGCGCCAAAGCCAGTAAATCGCTGATGCGGACACCTCGCCAAATCGCCGTTCCCGAAGGACCATCCACACATTGTAGTGTAGCACGAATCGAGACACTTGGCAATGCAATGAACTCAGCATAGGTGAAATTGATGGGGTCGTCAACTTGTCCATCGATAACCAGTGTCCAGTTCGAGGTATCAATTTGGGGGATATCACCCATCTGTAATGTGAAAAACTGGTCATTAGGAGTAATCTGCGAACGTGAATAGCCGACCACTCCAATAATAACCAACGGCAGACAACATAACCCCACAGTGATGATCGCATTCAAAATTGACCGATTCATAATTTTCCCCAACGATAATGCGAAAAAGGAAAGAGGGTTCAAGAATAATGGGGATTTACCAACTCCAAAATAAATTCTATTTCTCACCTTCATGTAGAGCTACACACACTTCAAAACACATAGCCATTAATACAACAACCCCCGACAATACCCGGTATTAGTTGGGATTACTATGAAATTTGTTCAAACTCCAGACGATTTCCAAACACGGAAGAAAAAGTACGCCAACGGTTTCATGCTTGGCGATGTGAATATGGTCTTAGCTTTCTTCAAAACAGATCACGCGATTATCCAACAGATTTTGCCACCTCCTCTGACACCCGGTCCAGAGTCACTCGGCTATGCCTATGTCGCAGAATTTCAAAAAACGAATTTTGGCATCAAATACAACGAAGCTGCCCTTTTCATCCAAGCCAAATACAAAGATGAAATCGGTAACTATTGTCTCTCCATGCCCGTAGACAACGATATCGCAATGGCTGCAGGCCGCGAAGTGTATGGTTATCCGAAAAAAATTGCAGACACTATCACACTTACACGTCAAGGCAATCACGTTAAAGGAACATGTGTTCGACGTGGCATAGCAATCATCGAAATTAACGCTGACATCCAAGCTCCATTCCCCGAGAAATTCACAGGTGCTCCTGACTTTGTCCTCAAAGCCTTTCCAAGCCTAAACGCCATTGGTGTTGACGATCATCCCCGCCTTATACGACATCGCAGCAAAGTTGACTACGGATCCATTGAAATCGGTTCCGGAACCCTCACATTACAGAAATCCCACAAAGACCTACTCCACGAAATCCCCGTCAACGAAGTCACCATGACCGCCTACACAACACAAACCACTATTTGGATGCAACCAGCAACTCTTCTCGAAGAGCTAAAACCCAAGGATTGTCATCCCTATTTTTATATCAAATATGATCAGGACATGTAACCAACAAAAACCAAGACATTTGGAAAAGAGAGGGAGTGCGAGAATCCCCCCATTCACAGCGTAATCACTATTTCGGTTCACTTTCAATTAGCCCAAGTCAGCAGAGTTTTAATATCACCGAAGGGAACAGATGAGTTGGAGGTGGTTTCTACGTCTCGGAAGATAATTCCCGCCCTCACAGGCATATTTCTTCTCATCTTCCTACTCCAACCACAAGTCTCAGCTGATTGGTGCCAACTGACGACAGAAGAATTGAATGAATCCATCACCGCCGGAGATTACAGACATTGGAACATGCATGCATCAGACGTGAGAGCCAGACGACTCTTCAACTGGTCAAGTGTAAATCAACTAATCCATGTCTACGTCTTTAACTCATCATCAGGTTCAGAACAGTATCTTGAACAGGCCTATGAAAACCAAACCTCAGGCAGTTTCGAATTCATCATACCCGTAAACGCCACCTGGTCCATCGAATGGGTAAATCCTGGACCAAATATTGCCAACGTTACCGGAGAGTACACAATCTGGCTCGAAAGAGATACCTGCGCCCAAATCCCTGGATTTCCACTAACAGCTATCTTCTTGGGTCTCCTAGTAGGCATAACCATACCATTGTATGCTAGGAAGCGAAAGAACAAGCCTTAAGCGCTTAACGAAAACCTAGCCAACCAATGCTATTTCGGTCGATCGTACGGAACGAAATCCGTCCCCAACAGTTCGCGACCAATGATGAGTCGCATGATGTTCATGCCGCCCTCAGCCCCAATACTGTAGCTGCGGACACCACGAATACCCAAATCTAGCTCACTGTCCTTAGTATAAGCAAAGGCTCCATGCCAGTCAGCAACCTCGTTAAGGATTGCGAAGGCATCGATAGGTGCACGAAGTTTCGCCATCGCTGTCCAAAGAGCAACATCGAAATGACTGTACTTGCTGTCACCCGCATACATTTTGTCCATCATCCATGCCGCTTGGTACATAACGAGACGGTCACCCATGAGTTTACTGTACCATTCAGCAAGTGGGAAGCTGATTCCTTCGTACTTACCGAGTTCTTTACCGAACGCCTTGCGTTGACGAACATAGTTCTTCCCAATTTCCAATGCTTCCATTGCACAACCAATACATGTTGCTGCAATGATTACTCGAGCAGCTGAGAAGCCTTCCATCGAGTACACGAAACCACGCTGGGGATCACCAATAAGCCAATGCTTCGGAATTTCCACATTGTCCATGGCGAAGCCGCCAGTGCTAATACCCATTCGACCCCAATCCTCAAAGAGCGTCGGAGTCAGACCCGGTGTATCCTTTTCAACTGGAAGAATAAACGCAGCAATACCACGATGCTTCGGTGACGCCTTCTTATCCAAGTAGGCTGTGGTAAAGTATCGGCCTTTCATCTCAGTGGTCGATTCACGAACACCACTGATGTAGACCTTCTCGCCGTTCACAACGTACTTATCGCCTTTGGGAGCGATGGTCGTTTTCGTAGCACCGACAATGTCACTACCTCCACCAGGCTCCGTTGTCGCAATGCCAAAGAAGTACTCTCCAGTAGCGACCTTTGGTAGAATTTCTTGTTTGGCTTCTTCAGTACCATGGCGGGCAAACACCCATGCCCAGCTGGCTTCAACTAGGTAGAAAACAGGGATAGCAATGCTGAGATCTGCACGTGCAAGTTCCTCAGCAGCGATACAGGTTTGCATGAAGTTACCG
>JBHLNC010000055.1:0-9176 GCA_048937435.1 Promethearchaeota archaeon
CTTTTTTATTGGATGCACTTCTTGAAGAGCGAGATAGGAATCCTAATCTACAAAAGAAGCTTAAGATGGTACTCTGCTCTGCGGGTGATCCGACTCAACCACATCTGAAAAAAATTCAGGAAGCTGGGATGCTTCGTTTTCATACCGTTCCAAGTGTTTACCATGCAAAAAAAGCTGAAAAATCGGGTGTGGATGGCTTAATCGTCACTGGATATGAGGCAGGAGGTCACGTTGCATATGAACCAATTCACACCTTTGTAGCAGTTCCAGAGGTGGTCAAAGAGGTCGACGTGCCCGTGATTGGAGGGGGAGGTGTATGTGATGGGAAGGGGCTGGTTGCTATGCTAGCCTTTGGTGCATTAGGCATCTATGTAGGAACGCGGTTTATCGTTACCAAAGAATGTGAATTCAATGATAAGGTAAAAGAAGAAATTATCGCTGCTTCGGTTAATTATCCGAAAAAAGCAGCAACGATTGTCACTCAGGGTGTGTATGGTCCTCTTCGGCACCTGAAGAACAAATATTCGCTTGAATTGTTTGAGCTCACTCAGAAGTTGCAACGAGGTGAAATCTCAATGATGGATGTGTTGCTCTTCGAGACAGAAGGAACTTATCGGGCAAAGGGCTCTGAAGGGAATATCGAAGAGGGTGCTATCTGGGCTGGACAAGCTTCTCTCCGGATTCATGAAATGCTCACCTGTAAAGAGTTAATCTCAAAAATCATGAATGAAGCCCACCAAATTCTAAGCGATTTCAATGAAACATACGGATAGGAAGTGAAAGCATTGACAAGAAAACGCATTGAGATCACCACTGGTTTCGTTCAAGCCGAATACAAGTTCTGGGTTGGCAAATACATGGACAAATTCTATGATGGACTCGAAACCAAGAAGATCCTAGGAAATGAGTGTCCAATCTGCAATAAAGTATTCGTGCCTCCGAGGAAGGTCTGTGGAGCCTGTTTCAAAACCATAGATTTGGATGATAACTGGATTGAACTGAAAGATACTGGAACGCTACAGAATTTCACAACGACAAAGATTGCCGTGTCTGAAGCTGAGACGAAAAGAATTCCTGATACAACTCTAATAGGAATGGTACAATTTGATGGAAGTGATACAGCGGTTGTTTATCCGCTTCTTGATCTTCAAGAAAAAGACCTAACGATTGGTATGAAGGTTCAAGTTGTCTGGGCTGATAAGTTGAAAGGTCATCCTTCAGATATTAAGGGCTTCAGAATAGCTGAGAGGAGAGAAAAGTGAACAAGGTAGGCATTGTTGGATATTATCAAGTTCCCCCTGCTTTGGATCATAACATGGGTCGATATGAACTAATTTTCCAAGCCGTTAGGGGTGCCCTCGATAGTATGGACTTGAAACACAAAGATGTCACTTCTGTTGTCAGTGCTACCAACGACTACTATGACGGAAGAACCATCTCGAATTGCTTCACCGTGGAAGCTGGAGGAGGATACATGAAAGATGAGACCAAGGTCGAAATGGATGGTGCTTTTGCTGTTCACTATGGTCTGCTCCGGGCGTTAGCAGGTCATCATAAGTTAGTGCTTGTTTGGGGTGGAAGTATGCCCTCATGCTTTCTCTATAGTTCGTCCACACTGCTTTCGACAGATCCCACCTTTGAACGCCCGCTTGAATTGATTAACGATATGACTGCTGGGGCTTTTCAGATGCGAGCCTACATGAACCACTTCAGCGTGTCTGCTGAAGACATTGCTCAAGTCGCAGTAAAAAATCGCCGAAATGCCGTATCAAATGAGCTAGCTTTACCCGAATCCCAGTTACCTGAATTGTCAACCGAAATGGTGCTGAAAGCCAATGTACTCAGTTCTCCTGTCACTGAACTGATGTATTCCCATCCCTGTGATGGTGCCGCGTGTATCCTCTTAGCTCCAGAACAACAGGCCTTGAAGATTCGTGATGATCCCGTGTGGATTACCGGAGTGGGTTATTCACAAGAAGCCTATTATCTGGGTGACCGAGACCTCACACAAAGTCGTTCAATGAAAAATGCTGCTGAAATGGCGTATAAAATGGCGGGAGTGAAAGAGCCGAAAAAGGAGATTGATGTCGTTGAAGTATTCGAACATTTTGCTCACGAAGAGATGATTTTCTCTGAGGCTTTGGGATTTTGTAAACCTGGAGACGGCGCGTTATTATCAACAGAGATCGGCAGTGACGTGCCCATTAATCCCTCAGGTGGTGCGATGAGTGGAAATACTCCTTGTGCTACGGGTATGATTCGAATGATTGAAGCAGCGAAGCAAATTCATGGTGAAGCTTCAGGGCATCAAGTGAAGGATGTACATCGTGCTGTGGCCTCGGGCCAAATCGGCTTCTGTGCCCAGAATAATATTCTCTTCGTGTTGGAAGGAGGTGGACGAAAATGAGTGGACACCAACCTGCGATAGTGAGTGCGGGTTTCAGTGAACATGCTTCCAAACGATCCGATGTGAATATAGCTGAGATGGTCAACGAAGCAATCCAAGATTGCCTGAAGAACGCGAACCTAGAGATGGATGCAGTTGATGCCGTCGTCATAGGAAATATGCCTGCCTTTGAGGGAGCAAATCTTCCTGAGTTATGGATGACCGATTGGTTGGGTGCCCGTGACAAACCACTAATCCGAGTAACGACTGGGGGCACCACAGGTGGATCAGTTGCAATTGCTGGTTATTATCATGTAGCTGCGGGGCTACCTGGGATTGAAACGGTGTTAGCGGTTGCTTTTGAGCAGCAATCTTGTGGAAATACTAGCGTTGGTTTATCATCAGTAGCTTTGGGTGAAATCTCCATTGTCAATGCATTAGGTCTACCAGCTGAGAATGCCATGCGTATCTTTGGTGCTGGGGCCGCAATTGGTATTGCCTCCTATCAGGCCATCAACTATATGAAACGAAGTGGTTGCACAGAAGAAGACCTAGCCCGTGTTGTGGTCCAAAATCGTCGAAACGCTGCCAAGAACTGGTGGACCCATCTTAAAATGCCTGACTATACCATTGAACAGGTCATGGCCACACCCTATGTCTCCTATCCTCTCAGGTTCGGCATGGTAACACCAGCGTCCGATGGCGCCTGTGCTGTGCTGTTTACCACTGAAGAAAACGCAAAAGACATTGCTGATATCCCCGCGTATGTAAACGGAGTAGCCAGTGTAGCCAACGAAACAGGTATAGTTGGATATTGTGGTGCTGGGGCAGGACAGCTAGATCCCTGTGAACAACTAGGTGCTGTGGAATCAGCCAAACTAGCCTATTCGCAGGCTGGAATTTCGTTTCCAGAAAAGGAGATTGACTACGCGGAAGTCTATTCTCCGTTTCCCAATCAAGAACTGATGTGGCTAGAACGATTGGGATTATTCAAAGATAACACGGCTCACCTTCGCTATCGAGACGGAACAACAGCTCCCAAAGGCGAGTTACCAGTGAACTGTTCTGGAGGTGTCAATTCAACCAACGCAATCGGTGCCTCCGGATTGGAACGAGTTGCCGAAGCGGCATTACAGATTATGGGAAAGGCGGAAAATCAAGTTCCTAAGATAGTTCATTCATCAATTGGTCATGGGTGGGGTGGCTGCATTAACTTCGTGACACTCACAGTCCTGAGTGATCAACCGCGACGAAAATGGAGGACAGGATGAAATGGTGAAACTGGAATATCTCAAGAAAGAGTATGAGAAAACACGACGGATGCAGGGGAAATGGCCTCTCTCATCTTGTCGCTATAAGTTCAACATCACTCATTTCCAACCCTTTCTTCAGGCGTTGAAGGAGAAACGGTTAATTGGATTGAAATGCCGCAGTTGCAATACTGTGAGTTTTCCTCCCAAAATTGTGTGTGGGAAATGCCTAGTTAAACCAGACCAATGGGTGGCACTCCGTGACACTGGAATTGTCGCTACCTTCACAGCAAATTATGTGAAAGATGAAACCAAGCGCGAAATGCGCTCATTCCCCGTTATTGCTATTCGGCAAGATGGAGCCGATACAACCTTTCTAGCTCAACTAAGTCCTGAGGTCCAATTCGAAGACGTTTATGTCGGGATGCCCGTGAAGGTCAAATGGAAAGACCAACCAGAAGGGAATCTGGGTGATATCGAGTACTATGATGCGGTAGAAGATGAAACCAAGAAAATGAAATTACAAAGCGAGTAACATTATTGATACTCATCCACCCATAATGGCATGTAGATGAAGGAACCATGACACTAGGAGATTTGGTTGAAAAACAAGCTCAACAGTATCCAGAGAAAATATTCCTGTACTGGCAAGATGACACGGTGACTTATGCGCAATTGAATGAACTCACCAATAAGGTTGCAAATATGTTCCACAGCCTAGGCATTCGGAAGGGAGATGTTGTCAGCGTTTTACTTCCTAACATACCAGAATATGTTTATCTTTACCTGGGCATTCCCAAACTTGGTGCAATCGCGGGACCAGTAAACGCATTGTTCAAAGCGCGAGAAATTCAATTTGTGGTTGGACATTCAGAAGCCAAAGTCCTCGTTACAATTCCACGCTTTATGGAAATTGTGAATGCCATTCGCAAAGACTTACCAAGTTTAGAACATGTCCTAGTCATTGGCGAACCAACTGACGGTGCTCATAATTATCACGACCTGATGAAAAAAGCAGCGACAACTGCTCCACCATACGTTACCATTAATGAAAAGGAGGATCCCGCTGCCATTCTGTATACCTCTGGAACCACAGGGTTTCCAAAGGGAGTATTGCAAACCCACTTCAACATCAAACGGAACGCAGAGATGATCATCGAACATCTGGATGTAGACCCCAGCGAAGACCACCGATTCATGCTTATCCTTCCCCTCTTTCATGTGAATGCCCAAATCGTTACGATAATGTCTCCTCTCACTCTTGGAGCCAGTACGATACTTACACCAGGGTTTTCCGCAAAGAGCCATTGGGAAACCGTCGCAAAATATCGCGCCACCACCTTTAGTGCAGTTCCAACAATACTTTCAATTCTCCTCCGTATGCCCCATGAAGGATTAGATTTGTCATCGATAAAATGGGTTATTTGTGGTGCCGCTCCCCTCCCCGTAGAAGTGATGAAAGCTTTTGAATCCACGTTCAACTGCAACGTTGTCGAAGGATACGGGCTCACCGAAGGAACCTGTGCCTCCTCCTGTAACCCTCTTCCCACAGAATCAGAAGACAAACGCAAAGTTGGTAGCATTGGCGTTGCCTTACCTGATACTAAAATGAAAATCGTTGACGATTCAGACAATGAAGTTTCAGCAAGGGAAACTGGTGAAATCATCTGCAAAGGTGATAACGTCATGAAAGGCTATTTCAGAAACCCTGAAGCAAACGCCGAAACTCTCAAAGAGGGATGGCTCTATACTGGAGACCTGGGCTATGTCGATGAAGATGGATTCTTCTACATTGTAGGCCGGAAGAAGGATCTAATCATCCGTGGGGGCGAGAACGTCTATCCAAGAGAAGTCGAAGAAGTACTATATACATACCCAGGGGTGGTCGAAGCTGCGGTTATAGGAGTGTATGATGAAATCTATGGTGAAGTTCCCAAAGCCTTTATCGTGATGAAAGAAGGCTACACCAAATCAGAGGACCAAATCCTACAGCATTGTCAGGAGAATCTCGCTGATTTCAAAGTCCCTCATTATGTTGAATTTCGATCGGAATTACCAAAAAATCCCACTGGGAAAATTATGAAGACTCCTCTACGTGAAGAGGAAGCAATGAAGATAAAGAAATTGGAGTCCGCCGATTGAGCGATAACCAACTACTCTCTCGAATCTCCGACTTTCTCTTCGATAAGTTAGCTTTCTTTAGCTAGGATTTCTCGAGTGAATTTGCGGGCTTTCTCCAGTCTCTTTGTATCAGGGAATCCTCGGGGCTCTTCTTTAGCCTGCTTACCCCATTTCACCAATTGAGGGTTATCAGAGTTGACCATCATTTCGATGAGCTGTGGACTCATATCGCCCCGACAATGGAATAATCCCACGATTTCAGCACCCACTGCCGCGTCACGACATTTCTGCAACCATCCTTGAAGGGGTGGAGCCTCTTCCGGTGAACCATGGGTAATCACTAATGCAATGCGTTTCCCATTCACGTGGTTGGCTAACCATTCCTTTGAGGCTGGTCCGGGTCCAAACATTTCGATGGGAAATCCGACGAAACTGAGATCATAACCTTCAAGGGATTTAATTTCATTCCAGGTTTTGATTTCTTTATCAGTTTGAATTTCGTCGTAGATAGCTTCAACAACTTTTTTCGTATTACCTGATAGGGTTCGATACGTTACAAGGACTTTCATTTATTGACCTCCGGAGAGTAATTTCTATTCTGTCGTTGACTAAAAAAACAATCATGATGTTCAAATTCATCTAAACCGACACGATTACGCAATATTAAAGGAGGTTTCAGATTCTCGCTTCCTTAAACGGTTTTATAATAGTTCAGTTATTCGCTATATGGAATTTTTTCTCAGAAAAAGAATACAATTCCATTTCGAGGTGATCACACCATGGGTAATGATTCTACAAGCAATGCGCTTTATGCAATTGGTGCTATTGGTAGCCTAATTATCGCCATAACGTTTGCTTACACTCTAGCGATTATCCTGATATCTCTCCCCTATGTTGCTATTTTTGAATGGGTTCTTATTCTCGCAGTCATCTTTGTAGCAATTTCGATGATAGCGATCTACCGTGATGTTGGAAGCAAAATTCCCCTCGTTCCATTGATAGTTCTGATTGTCTTGGAAATTCTCGCAACGCTTATGATATTCGGCCTGCTCTTTCCAATTCTAACTACATTCCTAGACTATGCCACTGCAGATTTGCTAATCAATTGGCTCTTTTGGATACTTTACTTAATTGCGTATGTACTGATGGGATATTCTATTTGGATGACCCGCGACCAAATCGGGGTTATGGCTTCTATTAGCGGTGTACTTTTCATGATTTGGGGTGTCGTCAATCTCGTGTTGAACTACATGACGTTTGGATTTCCTCCATCTCTCTTGGATCAAATCTGGCTTGCTGGCATCACAATCGTCTATCTCGTTGCTTTCATCTATTTCATAAAGGCTATACGAAGCTGAAACACAAAATCAACGTAAAAGCACTCCCTTCGTAGTGCGGTCTTCGAGTGAAGTCGCTTTGGTATTCAAGAGACTATGCTACTACTAGATTCAATGGTTTGCAATTCGAGAAAATACCCAAGTACTACAATACCTTGTTAATACTTATTCCGAAATTAAATCACGAAGTAACTCAACCAGTTGAACATAGGTTGCTACAGTATAATCATACAGGTCCTTCGAAACAGCTAATACTGTTTCTTCTGGATGTTCTGCCTGGTGCCATGTACTATAGATATATCCAATTCCTAACCTCCGACAAGCCCCATCATGCCGAACGCTGTCTCCAATATGAATGGTCTTGTTTGATGAAACATTAAGCTCATCAAGGGTCATTTGAAATGGTTTCAAATCGGCTTTGAGTGCTCCTGCCTTCTCTGATGTTATAATGGTGTCAAAGAAATGTCGAATTTCTAACTTGTCTAAATAATTCTCAATCATCCTTTGATACCAGTTAGAAACAACCGCTAGTTTCAGATCTTGATCCCGAATCCATTGAAGCGCTTCACGTGTCCCGGGGAAACAAGTGATTTTTTTGCTGATATATTCCCAACCTTCTCCTTCAATTTCCCTGAGTTGCTCAACAGGGAAATCCGTGAAGCCCATCTGGTCGACGAGGTATTTCAGGAAGGGTGTGACTTCGGAAAAGGGTTTGATGGGAGCAGCGATATACTCTTGTTCGCTTTTAGCGAGTACTTGCTCCTTTGCTTTATTGAAATCATCGTAGGTACCTTGGACTCCGATTTCTTGGAGTTTGGGCCAGATGAATTCGCGGTTCATCTCTTCGAGGCTTAAATCGCTTGCAAGGGTTCGACCGTGATCAAAGAAGATGGCTTCGATTGGTATGTGATGTCTCTCCTGGATGGTTTAACATCGGTTGTATATCCTGAGGGTTTTTGAAGTTTTTCTGAATAAAAAGATTTAAAACCTACTGAGTATAATTATACTACTGATTATACTGGGTATAATCTATATAAATTTGCGTAGTGAGTGAAATGCCAAAAGAAAAATTACCAGAGCCTCCTGAACGCCCTGAGCCATTTGAACATCCACGATCACCTCGTCATATGAGGAAGAGAGTACGAATTATTGTAAAGGGTTACATGCGTCCTGATGGCTCCTCATATCATGTTGTCATACCTAAACAGATCCGAGAGATGATGAAGCTCGAGGGTGGAGAATATTTCTTGATGACTGCTAATCCTATGCGGGATGAAATTCGTCTTAAGAAGGTTGAAATCTTCGAGGAAGAATAACTTTTCTCAATTTGGATAATTGGCTAGTCTCGTTGTTCAGCTAGGTTTCTAGCTGAGTAAATTTTCTGCCCGTGGAATTTAGCAGATGTATTATTAAGCAAAGATATTGGTATTTCTTTCTACTTTTTGTGATAATAAATAGGGAATCACTGATTCAAATTCTTTTCTTCCTTAGAGTATTTGTACTTGTTAGAATTCTATCCAATCACTATCAATTGTGTTGTGTTGTAGCACTATGACAAGAGATCATTCAAATTCAGTTTTCATTCAAGTCTCTACGGAATTGGAGCGAAGTATCTACATTGCATTAAAGACCTATTCCAATGTCCATCGAGGTTCTGGTCATAACTCCATGGTGACTACGGCTCTGTTTGAGAGTGCCCGGGACGGGATTCTTGAATTCATGAATTTAGACAAAGAGCGGTATATTGTCGTGTTTGGATCTCCAATGCGTTTGGATTCACTTGAACAGTATTTCGATTCAACTCAAATTCATAGGATTTCAAGTAGTGATATCGGTCTGCCTTTGGGGATTGGAGCGCTAGCCATTGAACGCAGAGCGTTGCCTAAGGGTGCCTTACTTCAGATGGGCGGGGGGACTGTCAATATGGTGCATCCCAAGTCCGTCATCTGGGCTAATCCCCCCGCAAGATTTGAGGCAGGTACACCAAGTATTATCAATGCCATTGCCCTTGCCAGGGGACTTCAATTAATCAAGCATTTTGGTTGTAACAATTTCGAAATACACTTGAGACCGGTTCTAACG
>JBHLNC010000056.1:0-9169 GCA_048937435.1 Promethearchaeota archaeon
AGGCAAAATGCATAAGGGGTGTAACTTGGTCAACGGTCACTGAATGACCCAAACTTGTTAGAGCATTTACTTGGGCGTGGGCAAACCGTTCGCGAACGTCGAGGATTGTTCCATCAAGATCTGATACGATAATTGGCACGCGGATAGTCGCTCCTAATTTAGCCGGGTGCCTTGGGAATGAACCCGTTATCCATTAATGATTGGGTTATATCGATGGAGCGTTTGATTATCTTTGTTGCGTGTTTGAGGAGTTCGGCTTCTTCCCATTCTTTCCGAGCTACACCTTGTTCAATAGCTTTCATACCAACGGCAACCGCTTCCCGGGGGTAGAGTTCCCATTCTTCCATACTTGGAATCACATAGTCATCACGAAGTCCTCGTTCTTCCGCAATGTCAGCAAGAGCCTGAGCGGCAGCAATGCACATTTCGTCGGTAATTGTTGTTGCTTGTACATCCAATGCACCACGGAAAATTGCAGGGAATCCTAGGCTGTTATTGATTTGGTTGTCAAAATCAGACCGTCCAGTTCCTACCACTTTCGCCCCAGCTTCTTTTGCTTCCCATGGCCAAATTTCAGGAAGTGGATTTGCACAAGCAAAGACTATGGAATCTGAAGTCATGGTTTTGATCCATTCTTTCTTTATTAAACCAGGTTGAGGAGCGGAAGCTGATATGCATACATCAGAGCCTCGAAGGGCTTCACCGAAGTCTCCGGACCGCTGTTCCTTATTAGTTAAAATTGCCAAGTCATACTTCTCATGTTCATCATCTTTCATTTGCTTCAAGTCTTCGCGACCCCTGTAAAGCAAACCATCACGATCGCAAAGGATGATATTTCCTGGCGGTACACCAGCTTCCATGAGAATTTCTGCCGTCGTGGTATTTGCAGCTCCAACACCAAGCATCGCAATCTGCACTTGATCCAGTTCTTTTCCAACATGCCGTAAGGCACCAAGAAGTCCAGCTAGTATAATGGCTGCAGTGCCCTGTGCATCATCATGCCACACAGGGATGTTCATGTCCGTTCGAAGCCGATGAAGAATGTTGAAGCACTTTGGCTTCGAAATATCCTCAAGATTGATTCCCCCAAAACTGGGTTGGAGGAGTTTGGTTGCGCGAATGAAATTCTCAGGATCTTGTGTGTCAAGGCAAATGGGAATAGCATCTACCCCACCGAGATATTTGAAAATTAGAGCTTTTCCTTCCATAACTGGACCAGCGGCTTCAGGTCCGATGTTCCCCAATCCTAGTACGCGACTCCCATCTGTAACAACGGCAATCATATTGCCTTTATTTGTGTGCTCCCAGACTTTTTCAGGATGTTCTTGAATGTCTCTACAGGCAGCAGCAACACCTGGCGTATACCATATCGCGAAGTCATCAAATCCACGAATTATACATTTAGGGATAGTCTGAATTTTTCCTTTGTAATAAGGATGGAGCTTCAAGGCGTCCTTAGCGGGTTGTTTAGCCTTTTCGAGGAGTTCCTCTTTTGTAGGTGGACGTTCAGCTTGGGTCATTTCATTACATCTCGAAGTTGAATGATTCCCCCTCAGTTGGGGTTTGAATGGTTCGGAGAAGGAATTAAGTGTGTTTCTCATCATCGATGTTTAAAAACTGTGAATCCTTGGAAAATTAAACTTCTAATAACTATTTCAAGGAGAAAACATTATATCTAGATTCACGTTCTTCTGCATGAGGGTTTTAGATGGTGTCAGTGAGAAAGAAATCCATGGATGTTTTTAGCATCCCCGACTTAATGTTGTTAGACGTATCACATGATGGAGAATTTTTGCTTGCGGTTAGTAATAAGGAAAACGTCCATCAGGTTTACCAAATTCCTGTGGATAACCCGGATGAATGGAAAGCAGTGACCTCGGGTGAGGACCGCGTCCTATCTGGGTCGTTATTTAAGGATGATTCACGATTTTTGTTTCCAAAGGCAGTAGGTGGCAGTGAAAAACACGACCTGTTCATATTCGATTTTTCGACACAAAAAACTTCGATTCTAAAAGAATTGGATTCGATTCGAGTCTTTGAAACAAAATGGACACCGGATAACTTCATTCTCTATGGCGGATCCTCACCAACGGCTATTGGTCTCTGGAAATATGATTTCTCAGACGGGTCCATTTCGTCATTGTATCAGACAACACAGTTGGCTGGGGTAGGACCTGTTAACCCAAAGAAGCCCCTTGTTGCATGGTTAGAATACCGCGAAGGATCTCGAACATCCACGATAATCAAGACGATTAACTACAAGACAGGTAAGGTCATTGATACGATATTTGCGTCTGGCAATAGCTATGATGCTCCATGGGTGTGGGATGAAACAGGGGAAAATCTAATTCTTTCAACCAATGCACCAGGTGAGCCAACATTAGCAGTTTGGAACTGGAAAAGCAAGAGCATAAAATATCTTCGGGCAACTGAAATGGGATTGGCCCTCGATTATGAGGATGTTAAATGGATTCCCGAAACTAATGAGATTCTCTATGCAGCGAAAAAAGATGGGCAGACAAGATTGTTTCGTGAGCCCATAGATGCGTCAACTCCACCAGTCGAACTCCCCCTAATGACAGGATGGATTAGCGCAATCAGGATAAATAAGAAGACTAAACGGATTTTTCTTGCTTGGTCAACTTTTGACACACCAACTCAGATAGGGGAATACCTGCCTGAAAGTGGGAAGTTCAAAGTTCTGGTTAAATCCAAACCGAAGACTATCAGGAAATTATCTAAGGGCGAGTTTGTACATTATCCAACTTTCGACAAATTATCAATCCCAGCGTTTGATATTCCACCAAACGATGATGCGCCAGAATTACCCGGAAATCCAATTATTGTGTTAATTCATGGAGGACCTTCTTGGGAGTTTTCCCATGATTGGATGGCTATGGGCCCGGTTATTCAAGCATATGCGGCTTCTGGATTTCGTGTGTTTTGCCCCAATATTCGGGGAAGCACGGGATATGGACGAGAATTCTTAGAGGCCAACATTCTGGATTTAGGTGGCGCAGACTTGAAAGATGTCATAGCAGCTCGAGACTATCTAATGAAGAAATATCCAAACACCAAGAAAATATTCTTAACAGGAGCTAGTTATGGAGGTTTTACGACTTTTCTGGGAATGACAAAATATCCTGGACGCTTTAATGCAGGAGCAGCCATTGTCGGGATAACCGATTGGTTTGAAATGCATAAACAAGGTGATGCCGTGTTCAAAGCATTCACTGAACACTTCTTTGGAAAACCCGAAGAAAATGAAGCACTCTACAAAGACCGTTCAGCAATTAATTTTGTTGATCAACTCCAAGAACCGCTAATGATCATTCATCGAGCAAATGATTCGAGATGCCCTGTGGAACCCGTCTACACCTTTATGGGGAAGGCTATTGCCTTAGGTAAGCAGGTTGAGATTTTCGTCGAGCAAGAAGCGGGGCATGGACATCAAAAACTAGAACATCTGCGTCAACAATATGGAAAAGCCATCGAATTCCTTCTAAAACAACTCTAGCGGAAATTCACGCTATTCAATTTATACCGCTAACGAGCTTACCTGCTTAGCATCTGCTGTTAATAAGCGATTCCACATCAAAGAGCTAATTGTGTCAAAAACCTCAGTTACGTTATAACCTTCCTTTGAACTGGTTTCTATGAACCCCGCAAGAGAGTTGGTTTGCGCGTATCGTAGTCCTTCGTCACTAGGGTATTTAGCAACATCTCGTTTAGTAGCAACGAGTAGAATGGGTATGTCAGTGGTGTTTTCTCGAACAAGCGTCAGCCAGTCATCAAGATGATAGAAAGTTGGGGGTCGAGTTAAGTCAAAAGCCAGAATGCAACCCAAGGCTCCTCGACAATAACTTGGCATCAAGAACCGAAATCGCTCTTCTCCAGCGAAATCCCAGATAGCGAGTGTGATTACCACACCCTCCATTTCAATATCACGTGTTGCAAAACCAGAACCAACAGTCATTCGTTGATCAAGATAGTTTCCGGTCAAATAGCGATGAATGAGGGTGGTTTTGCCAACGCCTCCATCGCCCACTACAATCAGCTTTAAAACTGCTTTACGGGCGAGGTTTCCATCTCCGGAGGAGACCCATCCTATCAGGTTTGGCTGCAATACGTCTCACAACCCTTCCCTGTTATCTTCCATTGAGACTAGGGAGTAGAAGGTTATGTGTCACCCGCTGGATGTGTTTTCGTTCCCCATCGTTCCTCAATGGAACAGGTTCAAGCTATTTGAGGAATACAAGTAATTGCAGGCTAGGTCCTTCTTAAAGCTACTTCAAAAATATCTCCAGCAGCATCTTGCGTTGCGGTTTTCTCTACCAAAAAGTACCCTGTTACTTTTGAGCGATGCGATTGGCGATAAGGGCTGCGATAGCGCCAGCACCAATTCCATTATCGATGTTTACAACCGCAAGACCAAGAGAACAGGATTGCAGCATGGAAATCAAAGCACCCAGTCCTTCACCACCAAGACCATAACCAGTGGAGACAGGAAGCCCAATCACCGGAATGTCAACTAACCCAGTGACAAGTGAGGGAAGGGCACCCTCCATTCCCGCTGCGACGATGAGGATATCTATACCCTGTTTGATCATATCCTCAAGTTCGGGAAACAAGCGGTGTACACCAGCCACACCGACATCATGAGCGGTAAATACTTGGCACCCCATTTGTTCAGCCATTACTTGGGCGGCTTCGGCTACTCGACGATCAGAAGTTCCTGCGGCAACAATTCCAATTTTACCACCCCGAGATTCTGGTTTGAAACGGGGTTTATGAATTACTGCAATGGCTCCTTCGCCTTTGATGTCAAAGATGTACTCTTTGCTCAACTGCTTTTTTAATACCTGTTCTTGCTCTTTCGAAATTTGACTCAATAAAACAACAGGTTTCGCTTTCAAACTTGCTTTTACAATCTCGACTAATTCTGTAGCTGTCTTGTGTTTGGCGAATACTACTTCAGGAATACCTTTTCGCGTTTCTCGGGATACATCGAGCTTAGCCATCCGTGCAACTTCAATGATATTGAAAAGCCGAAGCTTTGTCTCAGCTTCTTTTACTGTGCATTCACCCTTTGCCAGTTTTTCTAGGGTTTCTCGAAGGTCAGTCAATGCATTCACCACTAGTTTCTCATAGATAGAGCGAGCATATTAAAGCTTGAAGAATTGTCAAATCTAGTGGGATTCCTTGATGTTAGGTGAAAAAGTACTCGTAATCGATGCCCAGATGGCAGGGGTTGCCGGCGATATGTTCGTGGCAGCACTTCTCGACCTCGGAGCTGACTCTGAAGCCGTTATTTCTGCTATGGAGGCGGCCATTGACTATGTACCGGATTGTAAACGCATCAAAGTGAAACCACATCAGGTTACACGGAGCCATATTGGTGGTCTATACCTAGATATCCAAATCGAGGAATCGTATGAAACACGGTCTGGTAAAATCCTACTTGATGCTGTCGACACGATGGGAAAGGATCTCAAATTATCACCTCAGGCAAGAGCTTATGCTAATCGAGCCATCCAATGCCTTGTCGAGTGCGAAGCAGCTGTTCATCGACATACCCCCGAGCAAGTTCATCTTCATGGTGCGGGTTCCGCTGACACCGTTATTGACATCATTGGAGCTGCAACGGCCTTGGAACAGCTTGACATCATCAATTCAAAATCTACGCAATATTTCGTATTGCCCATTGCAGTAGGAGGCGGATCATTTCCTAGCGGACATGGACGACTAGCAGCCCCAGGACCTGCAGTGACCCACATTCTTACACAGTCAAAAATACTCTTCAAAGGTGGTCCCCTGACACGTGAGCTGGCAACACCAACAGGAGCAGCGCTTATTGCCGCTTTGAATCCCACCTCCACAGAAACCTACCCGCTATTCCAACCACTAGCCGTAGGTTATGGGGCAGGAACAGCTGAGTTGCCTGATATTCCCAATCTTCTGCGATTTGTTTTAGGAGAATCCGTTGCACAACCACGCCTCTATCAAGATCAAGTCATCATTATGGAAACGAATGTAGACGATGTCTCAGGCGAAATCCTAGGATATACCATTGAACGGCTAATGCAAGCAGGAGCCAAGGACGTGTCAATAACCCCGACAACAACGAAGAAGAACCGACCAGGCCACCTAGTTACCGTGATTGCGGCACCAGAAAATGAAAACCTACTCACAAATCTGTTATTAGTTGAAACCGGAACCCTTGGAGTTCGGGTCATTCGAAGTGATCGACACTTCCTTGCAAGAGAGATTCATTCAGTTCAAATCAAGAGTGGGAAACACGAGGCGGTTGTCAGAGTTAAAATCGCTACAGATCGAACTGGCGCAATTATTCAGGTAAAAGCAGAATTCGATGATGTTAGGGCAGCGGCAGAAAAAACCGGTGAACCATTAGTTGAAATCGCTCGAAAAGCGGAAACACTTGCTCGTCGGAAGTACTCCAAAAAAGGGGGGAATCTCTAACGACACCAAACAACCTCATAACGCTTCATGAAAAGCGGAAGAAGATCATTGAGCGTTTTCATGAGTTAGGAAGTGTATTGGTTGCCCTCTCAGGAGGTGTGGATAGCTCTGTTGTAGCGGCTCTAGCCTTTGAAGCGCTAAACGATAAGGCGACTGCGGTGACCTTTGACTCACCATTAATTCCTGCAGATGAAGTCGAGGATGCCCAGGCAGTAGCTAAGGTCATTGGTATCCATCACCAGGTTCACACATTTGATGATTTAAAGAACGAAGCCATGGTTGAGAATCCACCTGATCGCTGTTATCATTGCAAGCTCGCTCGATTCCGTCAAGCTAGAGTACTAGCAGTCAAACTTGGCATCGAAGCCATCGTTGATGGTTCAACACTAAGCGATGAAGGGGAATATCGACCGGGTTTGCAGGCCATTGACGAGTTAGGGATTATTAGTCCCTTACGTGAAGCGAAAATCACGAAATCAGAAGCTCGACACCTAGCCCGAGAACTACAGCTTCCCGTCGCCGATAAACCATCTAACAGTTGTCTTGCGACTCGTATTCCATATAATGAGCCTCTCACCAGTGACCGCCTTTCCCGAATTGCAGCTGCAGAAAAAGCGGTTCGTAGAATAATTGAAGTTGATGTATTACGAGTCCGCGATCATGGCAAACTTGCCCGCATCGAAGTAGCCTTCGAGAAACTTGGTCTCATTCAACAAAAAGAAGTCGCTCAACAAATCGTAGAAGCATTAACTGCCATTGGATATGAATTTGTGACCATTGATCTTCGTGGATATCGGTTTGGTAGTTTCGATGACGAGTCGTCATAAAAGAAGTAGGAATTCAAATTCACAAAGTAACAAGGATCTTTGTAAAGGCTTTTAAAACTCCTCGTTAACGAGTATCAAGTTTCACTCTTTCATCCGATCGAATTTCAGGAGGGATCTGTATGTTGAAACCCAAAGTTGGTCTCGTCACGCTCTCCTTAGAGCGCGAACGAACGGATATTGCGGAGCAAGCTCATAAAGAACTGCTCAAGGCGTTGAAGACCCAACCATTGGATGTTGTTCCAGAAGATAAGCTCGTTTTGACTATGGAGGATACTGTTAGAGTAGCCGAAGACATGATCCATGATCACATCCAATGCATCATCTATAACATCGGCACCTGGGTTTATGCTCCCATGGTTGTCTCAGCTGTCCAAGCTACAGGACTTCCTAGTATCGTTTATGGCTATCGAAGTCCAGCCGCCTTCAGTCTTGTTGGTGCCGCTATTACCCATGGAAGCCTTGATGAACTTGGCCTTCAACACCGCTTTGTTTACGGCGAGCCTGACAACCCTCGCGTCCTAACTGCCATTAGTAGTTATTGTCGAGCTGCTATGACTTTTGATAATCTTAGTCGAAGCAAAGCGGTTGTAATTGGTGGTAAGACCATGGGAATGATGACGGCAGCAGTGGACTACAGTCAGATGAAGGACATCTTTGGCACAGAAATTGAACATGTGGATATGTTACGCGTGTATTTGGAAGCCCAAAATGTCCCCACCAAGAAAGTGAAGGACAAAATGGCATGGGCGAAGAAAACCTTTGGCTCAGTCAAAGTGTCAGATGGGATTTTGGAACGGAGTGTCCGTCTGTATTTTGCATTGAAAGCTGTGATGGAAACGGATGGGTATGCTTTTGGCGGGTTTAAATGCCAACCCGAATTTATTGAGAATTACGTGAGTGGATGTTTTCCCATCTCATTGTTGATTAATGAAGGTGTCATGATGTCCTGTGAAGCGGATATGAATGCTGCCTTTACTATGCGTATTCTCCACCTACTGACTGGTGAGCCTGTGCTGTTCGCTGATGTCAACGATTTGAATATGGACACAGGCAACTTGCGACTGGTAAATTGTGGGACCATTGCATCTGACATGGCAAAAACCCCCAAGGATGTGGACTGGAACCCTCAATATGAGTACATGG
The DNA here is from genome assembly GCA_048937435.1 of Promethearchaeota archaeon. Lineage (GTDB taxonomy): Archaea > Asgardarchaeota > Hermodarchaeia > Hermodarchaeales > Hermodarchaeaceae > Hermodarchaeum. The sequence goes on from JBHLNC010000056.1 coordinate 8,451, forward strand.
GGAAGGCAAGTGGAGCCTGTCCAACTTTTAGTTGCAAAGAAGGATTTGTTACCCTTGCGCGATTAAGTCGTGTTGCTGGAGATTATGTGATGCAGATAGCGAATGGAACAGTCTATGTTCAAGATAAGGAGACCTTCAAGGAGGCACGGGAACGATGGCCTCATGCCTTTGTTACATTAGAAGGTGACCCTGACCTTTTTGTACAACACCTGCGTTCTAATCACATGCATATGGTTTACGGTGATGTGGTGGAAGAGCTCTTCGATCTATGTGAAATTTTGGGAATTGAACCCATCTACACTTAGCTAGCAGGCTTCATGGTTTGTGCTTGTTTGTGGACTCGCCTTGAAAAGAATGTGGCGATGATAAAACAAAGGATTCCAGTTACAATAACGAGAGGAAGAATCAATCCAGTTGTAATAGCAAAATTGAGTCCAAAATAGATATACGCCAATGTTAGTGTGATGCCTGTAAGTAGATGATTGAGAATTGTAGTAACATTGGCTGGTATCATAGCCAGTGGATAGTCAAATTCTTTCAAAGCATATCTGGCCCCAATGATGCTTAACGGAAGGGTGGAAAAGACAATAAAGGAATACCAATTTGTGAAGTTGAAGATGACAGCAAAAACTACAATGAGGTAGACCAGAACCAGAAGAGCAACATAAAGTTTTGCGGCTCTTTTTCGCCCCAATCGAACGACCAAGGTATGTTTCCCA
>JBHLNC010000057.1:0-7228 GCA_048937435.1 Promethearchaeota archaeon
TTACGAGTCGCACCGCCTGAGGCAGCTCATCAAGCAACCCGTTGCCCTGATTGCAGCGGACAAGAAGTCATCCGCGACACAACCCGCGGAGAAATTATCTGCCGAAATTGCGGGCTCGTAATCGATGCCCATATGGTTGATCAGGGACCCGAATGGCGGGCATTCACCTCTGAAGAACGCGATAAACGCAGTCGCGTTGGCAGCCCTATGACCTATACCGTCCACGACAAAGGCCTGAGTACCATGATTGACTGGCGCAATCGTGATGCATATGGCAAAAAACTGGCTCCTAGCCGGCGGGCTCAAATCTACCGGCTTCGTAAATGGCAGATACGAACTCGAGTTCATTCTAGTATTGACCGCAACTTAGCGTATGCAATGAGTGAACTTGATCGATTGACCAGCCAACTGGGTGTTCCACGCCCGGTCAAAGAAGCTGCAGCTATCCTTTATCGTCGGGCTATTGAACACCACCTCATCCGTGGTCGTAGTATTGAAGCTATGATTGCCTCCTGCGTATACGCTGCGTGCCGCCTACGGCAAGTCCCCCGAACCCTCGATGAAATCGCGCACCACAGCCGCATCAGCCGAAAAGAATTGGGACGATGCTATCGGCTTCTCCTTCGCGAACTCGAAGTTCGCATCCCAATTGCGTCACCTACTGACTTCATTCCACGCTTTGCCCAAGCCCTCGAACTTAGTGGTGACGTCCAACATACCGCTGCCGAAATCGTTGATTCAGCTCGTTCCAAAGGTATTACTGCTGGTAAAGACCCCACTGGTCTTGCCGCGGCTAGCCTTTATATTGCCTCCATCCAAGAAGGCGAACGCCGTACCCAACGAGAAATTGCCGAGATTAGCCGGGTCACGGAAGTCACAGTACGAAACCGATACAAGGAACTCGTTCGTGAACTCGGATTAAAAGTTGAGGTCTGAAAACGCCTTCAGATCTCAATTTTTAAACTTTTTATCCAGCCTTAGTGTGAAAGAATATACGATTAGCGATTTTTGTATACTCCTTGTTTTTCAAGTATACCGTCACCTAGATGCCCTAATTGCTAGTTCTGGAACACGAAACGAATATTAAAGACCTCAAAGGGAAGGTAAGTCGGATCCTAATAGGGACAGTTGGAAAGGTTCGTTCAATAGCTAATCCGCAACGGAGTCAAAGAAAGAATCGTTTCGGGTAATAGGTGCAGGCTCGAAATAGTTGGGTTGTACCTTGGATTCTGGTCATTTTTCTTCATCTGATCCCGATTAGGACAATATTGGAGTGTTAACTGGAAATGTACAAAATTGGACTAATGCGAAGCAATTCTGACTTGAAAGCTATTGTTTTTCTATCGCTGTTAGCCTTGTGGCTTCTTCCAATGACTTTTTCATTTACACAAATGGCTACTGAAATTCCTATCACACCAGTAACCAAACCTACTCCCGCTGATAAGTTAGGCTTTGGAGTACCAAGTCTCCTAACACAGGGATCAACTCCAGTAAATGTCATTGTAGCAACGACGACCAATGATTACAGTCAAATCTCCGCGCTCATTGAGGAATTAGGCGGTACTGTAACAATTGAATACACTTATACTAACGCTGTTGCCGTCGCGATTCCTGCCAACAAACTACTTGAACTAGTTGCAAGCCCACTGGTTGTCACAATATACCAGGATACAATGCAATACCTTCAAGCATCAAAAAACGCATTTTCATCTCTTGACTTACTCACAACATCTGACCCCGGTCTTACAGTCGAACCAATAACCGTCGAAAATCTTGCCTCGATTCCCTCGACGTATACAAATAATTGGTACACCATGGCGGATCTAATTTGGGATGAAACCGACGCCGGAATGGGGACCAGTGTTGCAATTATTGACACCGGCTGTTGGGTCGGACCATGGGTCGATCCAGACTATGGCATTGAATGGTATCCCTGGTATTGGGACGCGGTCTACGATGGTGTTGATATCAGCTTTGATGTCGGCACATCTTACGAAGGTTATGGCAATCCAATGAACCACTATCACGGAACAGCCTGCGCAGACCTCATCGCGGCGGCTGTTCTAATCACTTTCAGTCCCGGACATCCTTGGGGAGAATCTATTGCTGCCTTTGATCCTGAGGGAACGTGGGTTGACGTAGATGGTATTCACTGTGTCTGTCTTGGAATAGCCCCATTAACCTCAATTTATGCAGTCAAGGTTTTTGACCATACAGGCGGTGGAGTACCTTCTTCAATGGTAATGCAGGGCCTTGATCTAGCCATTGCAGAAGGTGTTGATGTCATTAGCATGAGTCTTGGTGGTGTTGTCGGTGCTCCAGGTAGTGACCCGACAGACTTGCTCGTAGATGCCGCAACTGCATTAGGTATTACAGTTGTGGTGGCAGCAGGCAACGATGGACCAGCACCACTTCGTGTGGGCTCACCTGGTACAGCAAAAACCGCAATCACCGTTGGTGCTGCAGCTGATCCAATTCATGAACGGGTGTTCGCAGGAATTGTCTTTGGGAATCCAGCCTTTGGTCCGTTTTACTATCCGTCTGAGGACTTTACAATTGTTGATTTTAGCAGTCGTGGACCGACATCTGATGGTCGTATTAAGCCCGATGTAGTCGCCACCGGTTCATGGGTATTCTTCGAGGCTACTCCCCAAGAGTGGCCATATACAATACATCTAGGCGGTGGAACATCATTCTCCTGTCCACAAGTGGCAGGAGGGGCTGCACTACTAACAGCATACATCAAAAACAATGACTTAGATCTTGGACCCAAAGAAATCAAGAAGGCCATCATGGAAGGTGCTGTACCTATCGATGGGTACAGTGTCATGGAACAGGGCGCTGGCTACATCAACTGTGTCAACTCCCTAGAGATTATCAAAGATATGAAACCAGAATGTGACTGTGGATGCAAGTGGAAATGGGATCATCATATCGGTAAGGGGTGGTTCCCACCCATTGAAACCCTCCGCGTTAGAAATGGAAAAGCCATCATCAACGATGTTACTCTCGAACCCGGTCGGTATGAGTACTTTGCCTTTTGGGTGAGTAATCAAATCGATGCGATTCGAATCACCCTGTCAGGTGTTGAATTCGCACCGTGGGAGGAACAGAATCCCCTCTTCGGTGATGCAGGTGTACTTTATCTTAGCACAACTGGTAGAGACGGAGCTCCCGAATACCATATACCCTATGTCTATTTCTTCGGAGATGGCGCTATACAGGTGTCAGCAAATGTAGCAATTGGACCAGGGTTAATCCGGTTAGTGTTGGCAGGAGACTTCTCATCTTATGCACCTTTGACTATCGAAGAAGTTACAATCGAACTAGTTGAAGTAAAGGCATGCAAGTGGGGTCGATGGCTGGGTATCTGGAGTAAAGGTATCGACGTAGATCAAGCTCAGGTTTCAATCTATGATGGAACCATTGAGGAGCATAAAGGAAAGATCAAAGAAGGCGAACTAGCTGTTTTTAGCTTCACCATTTCTGATGAGACTGGATTTGCCTTCGTTGAACTATCTTGGAAACTCGATTGGACCAAGTGGGCTACTAGCGACTTAGACATGGTCATCATTGGACCTAGTGGAGTTAACGTTGAAGGAGCATCTGGAGCATCTCCAGAGGTTACAAGCATCGTAGGACCAGGAGATTATACAATCTTGGTTGATGGCTATCAAGTCTATTGGGGTAAGAAAGAGAAATACACACTGCGGATAATCTATTTCGCTGATCTTGGTAATCCCTTGTGGGAATCTGATATATTTGCCCTTGATTGCTGTCTCACCTTCGTACGACTCCCGCGGTGTAAACATGGCTTAGCTGTGATCTGGATTCATGACAGCCTCTTCTCAGCCTCCTATATGGCTGACTACGTAGTCGTCTAAATTACTAGCCTCTCAAAGGGTGGGATGCAACCCACCCTTACTCCTCTTTTTTGGTATTGTATTAGAGTTGGGCTACGATTTTTTGTCCAAATGCTCTACAATTGGGTAAATCCGCATCGAGAATAGGTCCTTTCATCCCACCAACTGCAATTGATAATCCTGGTGCTATGAGTTTGAGGTTGGGGAATTTTGCTTCTAGCTGTTCCTCCATCCTTCGAAGCGCCTTCTGGAATTCGCCACCCCCCGGGTGAATAATCTCTTGTTCATCTTTCTGCCCAACATAGGTGTCAAAGGCGGCGAGGGTCTTATCCTTCATATTGGCTTTTTGGAGTTTACCTACGAATTTTTTGAACGTACGAGTCGGGCGACCCATATGATTGGGTGATCCCATCAAAATCGCATCAAAGCCTGCTACTTCCTCAACTTTGACTTTTTTCATGTTTTCAACGACTGCCTCAGCACCAGCAGCTTTCAGTCCGTCCGCAATTAATTCTGCGACGCGTTGTGTGTTTCCATATTTCGTATCATAAGCAATGAGAACTTTCACCATTGGAAAACCTCCCAGTTGTAGAGGTATTCCAAAATGACCTTAAATCTTTACGGAATAATGCTGCTGTGAAGAATCGACAGCGCTGAAAGGACTCCCGGTTTGATTTTTGTCGCCTTTTTTGACCATGCCAAAAGGTAATTCAACTAGTACAGTACCAATAACGGATACTCGGTTATTTCCAACTGATAACAATACCAATGGAGCGTAAAATGACTCATGAAAGAAATGCTCTGGCACAAGCACAACTGGCCTGAAAACGTTCGAAAAACCATTGACTATCCCAATGAACCCCTCTACACAATTCTGGACAAAGCAGCTAAAGAAGCGGGCGATAAAACCCATACCATCTTCTATACCGAACGAACTTTTGCCCACGTCAATGAAAGCGCGAATCGTATCGCTAACTTTCTCCATAGCAAAGGGATCAAAAAGGGTGACCGAGTGGCGCTCTTTTTACCCAACCTACCGCACTATCCACCAATCTTCTTTGGCATCCTCAAGGCTGGAGCAGTAGCTGTAACCTGTAACCCACGGTACAAGGCACCTGAGCTTCAACACCAGTTCAAGGATTCGGGTGCGAAAATGGTCTTTTGCATAGATCATGACGAACTTACACCAACCTGTTATGAGGCTGTCAAAGGAACCGATGTCAAACACGTCATCATCTGTAGTGTCAAACCTTGGCTTCCTAAATTCAAAGCCGTTATTGGCGGACTTCTTGGAAGAATTCCCAAGAGCCCTTACTACGAAGAAGGAATTACAATCCAATACGATGACATTATGGCGAACTACCCGCCAGATCCTCCCAAGGTCACAATCAAACCCAAAGAGGACCTAGCTCTGATATTATACACTGGTGGAACCACTGGTGTACCTAAAGGTGCAATGCTGACCCATCATAACCTCTATGCGAATGTCCTTCAATATAGCGAATGGATTTGGCTCGATACTGATGAAGGTGGGCCCTTAGTTCCTGTAGATATTGGAAATGAAGTGTACATAGGCGCTTTGCCTTGGTATCACAGCTTTGGACTCACCTTGACAATGATTGCCTCTGTTCTCCATCAAAGCAAACTTGTCTGCATTACTGATCCCCGTGCTGGTAAACCACCATTCTCAGATGTCCTTAAAGCAATACAAGATTACAAAGTAACATTGCTACATGCTGTTCCCGCGATGTATGCTGCACTCGCATACCACCCCAATGTTGCTAAGTATGATCTCAGCAGTCTCAAAGCCTGTGGAGCAGGAGCAGCTGCGCTTGTCCCGGCAACCGCTAAGGTTTTTGAAGCTGAAACGGGTGCTACCCTCTTTGAAGGTTACGGACTCACGGAAACCTCACCTTTGGCATCTGCTGATCCTTCGAATAAGCGTCAACGCAAGTTTGGTTCTGTTGGCTTCCCAATGCCTGATACTATCATCAAAATCGTTGATGTTGACACAGGCAAGAAGGAAATGAAGACAGGAGACGATGGAGAAGTTGCAATTCACGGACCACAAGTCATGAAAGGCTACTGGAATAAACCCAAAGAAACTACTGCTGTCATGCAAACTATTGGTGGCAAACAGTACTTCCTCTCTGGTGACATCGGACACTTTGATAAAGAAGGCTATCTTGTCATCACTGACCGCAAGAAAGACATGATTAACGTCAGCGGACTAAAGGCATGGCCTGCAGAAATCGAAGAAATCCTTACCGAACATCCAAAGATTCAAATGGCTGCGGTCATTGGAATCCCTCGAGAGGATGATCCTAGTAACGAAACGGTCAAAGCCTACGTGGTTCTCGCCCCTGGTCAGACTGCAACTGAAGAAGAAATCATGACCTGGGCGAAGGACAAGATGGCAGCGTATAAACGACCAAGAGCTGTAGAGTTCCGGGATGCACTCCCACAAAGTGCAGTCGGAAAGGTTCTCCGTCGGATTCTTCGTGATGAAGAACTAGCAAAACTGGGTGAAAAATGGGAACCCTCAGGTTAACAAATCTCAGAGGGCTTCCCTCTCTCTTCTTTTTCATTAACATCTGACAATTTTTGAAGGTTAATTACTCTCTGTTACGTGTTGCCGTTGGATAGCTCATATTCCTCTAAAGTATTGTCTCCTAGCGATATGCCACTTCTAGCGGATTTGCTCGGAGACTCGCCTGAAACGGTTCTTGCAGTAAATGCTCTTCGGCGACAGAATTGTCAAGCATATGTTGTTGGTGAACTTCCTCGGATTCAGGCCGCTCTGCTGCAAATCAGCTCTTTCCCCCGCGAACCCCAAGCATTTGGTAGCGACGCTAGTGCAATACTAACAATGCTTCAAACGATTCAAGGATGGGATTGTGTTAATGTGGCGTCTGAAGTGGCTGAGTCAGTTGGAGTCCTTATTCAAAAGAAAATGAAAGTAGCTGTCCGTTACTATGGAGACTTCTACTATACACTCTCGAAACCTGTGATGCATTTTCGTCACAAGTATGTGAGGCGCTTATGTCTTGAGGATCTTTCTCTGTTGGAATCTGCACCTAGAGAATTTCGGGGACATGGGTATGGCACTCCTCATGGGTTATTGGAAGAAGGAGTAGTTGCCTGTGGGATTATATCGGACGAGGTTGTGTCGATTGCCCATACAGCTGGACACACAAAGAAATTTGCAGATATCGGCGTTATAACTCGTGAAGATTGGCGGAACAAAGGATTGGCAAGTGCTGCCGCATCAATTGTGGCTGAGGTTTTACAAGAAAAAGGAATTACACCCGTGTGGAGTGCAGGTGATGACAATCTTCCATCGGTTCGTATTGCTCAAAAACTTG
>JBHLNC010000057.1:7238-8941 GCA_048937435.1 Promethearchaeota archaeon
TCTCAACGACAATACGTAATATTAGATAAGGGCTAAATTTGGAACAGAGTTTTCACTATTTAGAGGAACTAGTTCTCCGTTGCAAGCGCTTTTCTCCAATTTCCCGATATAGCTCAAAAGCGTTCGAAGGTGGAACAACGGCCTCAGCTTCATCCTTCCGTTTCAAAGACAAGGCTTCTGAAGGACAGGTGGTGACACACAACCCACATCCAATGCAATAATCTAAGTCAATTTTTGCAATGCCTTCCTCAATTGTTATTGCATCCATTTGACAGCGATCAAGGCAGGTTTCACAGCCTGTACAATTGTCTACATCAACTTCAACAAAATAATTACTAGCAACGATAGAACTAGGCTTAGGTATTTTCTTTAAGCTTGCTAAAATCTCACAACAGCAACCACAACAATTACAAATAACAAAGCCTTTTTGATCGTTACTGGGACTACAAACAAGCCCTGCATCGTGAGCCTGATCAAGAATTTTTAGTGCTTCCTCAGTAGTAATTTCGCGGCCATATCCGTTTTCAATGTAGTAGTAGGCGCCAGTAGAAAATATCATACATACCTCGTCAGGTTTGTCACATTCATTGCCAAGAGCCCGTTTTTCGAGACGACAAATGCAAGGGGCAATAGCAATTTTACTCTGATTCTTCACGATTTCACGAGCATCTTCAAAGGGAAGAACGCTAATCTTGGGAGACAAACTAGCATGTACAGGGATCACTCGAAGTTGAGGTGGGTCAGCGGATGCGACGAGTTCCTCTCGAAGAGCTTCATCCAGATATTGCTCAAAGTCCTCTGCCAACTCTTTGGTCATATTTTTGACCTGATGTTCATAGATTCCAATTGCAAACCATTCAGCACGATATGTAGTGGTACCCCCTTTTCGTGCCCGGAAAATCAATCCCTTAGTAGCTAATTGTTCGAGCATCGGTTCAATTTCTTTCGGATCTTTGTTAATTCTCTGGGCAATCGCGTCCACGGTTTCAGGAATATATGTCAGGTGCATTGCCATTTCTGCTTCTTCTTCAGTGAATAAACGTTGGAGAATGCGTAATTCTACTTCTGACTCCGTTTTGGGAAAACCTACAGGAAGGTTGTCCAGATGTTCCTGAAGTCGCACATACACATCATCAGGTGTCATATTAATCGCCACGGGTGTGAAATAGATGTAGCATAACTCCTTGAATATCTTATGTTCCTGCCACAAACGAGTTACAGCCAAAATTATCATATTAGAGTTTATGACCGCAGTTCGAGCAATGCTTTGAATCTGGATCCACTACTGATCCACAACTCTCACAAAATTGACTAGCGGTCTTTCCGGGAATATACCCCGTTTTACGAGTTAGAGGCCTTGTTTTTTCTGCTACTTCTTGTTTGGCAACAATGTCAGGGAAATGCCACAAGTATAGACCTGCTGCCATTGTGGCCCCGAGAAGTCCCATGATGATATCACGGACACCATTCCACCAGAAGTCAGAATAAATGCCAATCCAAGGAAAGAAGTTGGCCAGGAATTCTTCAAAGATTTCCCAAGCAAATGCAGCTGCCAATGTGTAAAGAATGGCTGGCAGAATAACAATGAGAAGGGGCGACACGAGGGGAAGGACCTTCTTCCAGGATCGGCTCAAGTTGAAGTTGAGAAGTAATGCACAAATTGCGGCCCCAAAGAGAAAGTGGGGAATCATATCAAGATAGGC
>JBHLNC010000058.1:0-8921 GCA_048937435.1 Promethearchaeota archaeon
CTCTACCTCTATGACAGCAATCAAAATCTCTTAGTTCGATCAATTTCGCTGAATTCTACTGAAACAATTCAATACTCCTTGCTTCCTGATCAAATCTACTATATCAGGGTCATATCCTATCCCAGGAGCGACATTACCTACGGGCTAGGTTCTGTAAACATCAACATTGTTCCAGGTTCTCCAATTAATCCCATTATCTTCGTCATAATTGGGTGTCTCATTTTCGTTGTCTTCTGTATCATCAGTCTCTGTTCCTTTTTCTTGTACCGTTATTGGAAACGACGGAGAATGCAACGGCAAATTGAACCAACACCAGAACCTACCAAGTCAGAGGGTCAAGATTCAGCTGTAGCATCCACTCAAACTGCGTTTTGTTCAGAATGTGGTGAACTATTTCCTGATAAAGCGAAGTACTGTCCAAGATGCGGAAAAAACTTTGAAGGCACTGATACTAGTGAATCGTCAGAAGGCTAGGATTAGATAGGAGTTCTTATTTGGTTAGTGATTCGAGTTCATTGATGAACTCTTCGGCTTGTTTCATTCCCAACGACCAGAATTTAGTCGTTGCGATATCAAAGCCCAATTCAGCAGCTAGTTCGCGGGGTGAGAGGGTGGAACCGGCTGCGAGTATGCGTTTTAACTTGGAAACGAAATCTTTTCCTTGCTCCTTGTAGAGCCGATATAAAGCAAAGACGAAGAGGTTTGCGAAGACATAGGGATAGTTATAGAATCGAAATCGTGGCAAATAGTAATGTACTTTGAATGTCCACTCCCACTTGCTATTCAGTAGCCATTCAACGGCATTTCCATACATCATGTCACGACCCTTCAGCCAGTATTTGGAAATGGTCTCACCATCCAGATATTCTCCACGTTCAATGGCGTCATACAGATCCATTTCGAAAAAGTATCGGGCAGAAACTTGGAACACTGACATGCCAAACTCGTCGAGGACCTTAGCTAAAACTTCAAGTTTCTCCTCTTTGGTTTTGGCTTCAGCGAGTAATTTGTCAGCGAGCAGGAGTTCCCCGAAGATACTTCCAACCTCTGCTATGCACATTCCGATTTCTGTATTGAGGGGTTTTTGAGCTGTGGACATTAGGACACTGTGGACCGCATGACCATTTTCATGTACAAGCGTGAACACTTCGCCCAATCGTCCATTGTAGCTCAAAAAAATAAAGCCAGATTTTTCACTTAACCAATCGGAGAACCATGCCCCAGACCCCTTTCCTTTTCGAACTACACCATCGATCCGTTTCTTATCAAACATGCTTGCCACGATTTGAGCGAGTTCTGGATCAAATCCATTGTATGTATCAATTGCGATTTGTCGGGCTTCTTTCCATGAGAATTTTCGTTCAGGCATATTCGGCAAGGGTGCCACGACATCCCATTCTCCGAGTATATGTAAGCCCATGATTTTCGCTTTGATTCCTAAATATCGCTGATAAAGTTTCACATGATTTTGCACTGATTTCATGAGAGCATCAATGGTTTCTGGATCAACATCATTGTCGATGAGGCTCTGAGTTCGGGGAGAGGGCCATTTCCGATGCTTGGTTGTCTCGAGGTGGTCGCCAGCAATAGCCCGAAGGGCACTTGCCCACAAGATTTCATCTTGACTCAGTCCTTTCCACACGATGTCTTTTGCGGCTTTGCGGACATCACGATTGGGATGTTCGTATAATCCGATAATTTCCCCAAAGGGCATGATTTTCTTTTCGCCTTCAACCTCAATTTCATAAGTCCTTGTGGCTAGCCAGTCATTTTGGAGTTGTGCCCATGAGTCAATTCCATATCGGTCTTTTTGGATGAAAAGGCGTTCTTCAAGATCACTCAGTACAAAAGGAGCTTTGCGTTTCGTAATTTCTAAGGCATGTTTGTATTCTGCCAAGATTGGATCTTCAATGAGTTCAGGTTTCGATGCAACCAGTTGAGTGAGTTCAATTACGATAAAGGCTTGAGCTTGACGGATTTTCATACTCATTCGACGTGCGATATCAGCTACTTTCTTCGCCTCAGGATCAAGTGAATTTGCAGCGTATGATAACCGGGCAAACATGAAGGCGCCTTCGCGTTTGAGGGCATTGTCTTCGTATTCTTCTAAGAAGGTTCGAACAGCTTTAGCATCCATCGTTGGAACTCTGCCCTTGTATTTTGCAGCGAAATCTTCTGCAGTCTTTACGTGTTGTTCCATTAACACCTGGAGTTTGTCAATCTTTGTTGAGGGAACTAGGGGAGTGAGGTCCCATGCCTCGCCTTTCACTGTCATATTCTTGCCTCGCGCTGTCAAGGAGCGGCTCATGGTTAAAAGTTGAGTGGATGCCTGAAAAGAGGGGGTCATCAAGCATTCAATTGGTAACAGACGCCACTGAATTGGTCAAAGATATCGCGAAAAGCTTTGTAGAGTTTTTCATAGGTGGCCACACTTTCTGGGTCGGGCGTGACCTCTTTGTCATATGTGAAGATTTTTTCCAATTCATCAAATGACTTGTATTCTCCGAGGGCGACGGCGGCAACTAACGCGACACCCACAGTTCCAGCATCCTGAAGTGTAGTGACACGTCGTAATGGGACATTTAGAACATCAGCAAAGATTTGCATCCATAAATCACTCTTCGCGCCACCGCCACAAATGTTCAGTTGTGTAATCTCATGACCCATACTGCCTAGCGCTTCTTTGACCCAGCGCGTATTATAGGCAACACCTTCGAGCACCGCACGAACCATATGGGATCGATTGTGATCGAAGCTGAGATTCAAGAAAGCACTCCGTACGAACGGATTGATGAACGGACAACGCTCACCAATAGGCCACGGTAGATAGAGAAGATTCCGACTTCCGGGTGGTACTTCTTTAGCCCGTTCGGTAACGAGGTCATATACATCCCTATTGGCTGTGGAGGCTTGTTCACTTTCTGCAGTGCAAACATTTTCCACAAGCCATGCCAAACAGGATCCTGCACTCTCCATGTGACCAGTGAGGAGTAAACGTCCGGGAATAGCACTCTCTATGGTTCCAGCCCCACACAAATCGAACTGGGGCTCTTCTTGATGTTGAGAGATCCATCCCGAAGATCCAATATACAGATGAGGTTTTCCAGGTGTAATTGCCCCTGAACCTACTGATACTGCAACGAGATCTCCACAGCCACAGACCACTTGTGTTTCAGATGTTAGACCTAGGCTTTTCGCAGCCTCAGGGGATATGGTACCGAGTATGTCGGTCGTTTTCACAATGGTCGAAAGATAGTCCATTGAGAGACCAAGGCCCTCTTCAATGATTTCTGGTTCTGGTTCGTGTTTATCGATTCTAAAGTAATTCCAGATACATGCATGACTCCAATCTGTGTAGAAATCGTCAACTCCTGCCTTAAAAAGAATCCAATCTTTCACATCAACAAATTTCTTCGTTTTTTTGAAAACATGGGGTTCCTCATTTTTCACCCAAGCAATTTTCGCTAAAGGATCCTTAGCAGACATCACGGGAATAATGTTCTTCGCCATCATGTCTGGGAAGGTGAACTTATTCATGAGCGGAGTAACATGATCTACGCTTCGCACATCCATCCAAAGGATGGTCTTACGTAGAGGTCGTCCCTTAGCATCAACAGGAATCACAGAGGCCATCATCGCATCTACAGTGAATGCTGTGACTGCCCGTGGATCAATTTTGGTTTGGGCAAGCACTTGACGGGCAGTCGTTGTTATTGCATCCCAATAGACCTGGGGATCCTGTTCTGCCCAACGCTCTTGAGGATATTCAACCTGATATGCCTCTTGGACTGTACCTTGCACGCAACCCTGCATGTCAATAATACTTGATTTCGTCGCACTGGTACCCAAGTCACAAGCTAAAATGTACTTCTTCGACACAAACAACCCTCCCTCATAATAGTGCTGAATCTGTGATAAAGACTTACGCTTTCCAACCATTGAGCTAATTTTATTGTCAATCGCTACGAATATTTATGCAAGAACAAGCATAAGCTGGTCTAATCCATCCTAGCACAGAGGAACTCATCCATGTTATCAATCGAACAAATTGGCAAAGATTATGAGAATTTGCACGCAATCATAGGAGAAGAATTTTTCAACCAGACAGCCGGACTCCCCTTCGACACTGAGCGTTTACAGCAGGCTAGCCAGGAAATGACTCAGCTCTGTGAACAATTTCTATCAAAATACACTGAACCTCGCCAAATGTATCGCGCATCAATCGAAGCACTAGCCCGGACAGCCTTTCTCCCTCACCGCCTAAAACTCAACGATGAAAGACTAAAAATAATCTCGGATCCCCACCACACCTTTAATGAGAATCCAGTAACCTGGGCATCTTGGCGTCAATTCAATGCCATCACAAAGGATGCTACCACTCGAAAAGCCGTATTCGATCACTTCGTTAAACAGGCACATCAGCTCATTCCACTTGTCAAAAAGGGATTTGACGCAATGGGTGAAGTCTATAGTCGATTCAAAACCTCGCCTGTTATGAACTATCTTGAAAAAGAAGCATTTAGCTACGATGAGCTAGTCCAATTCCTATCCCAACTTGGTGATGGCGCTCGATCAACCTTTCTTAAAACTGCGGACAAATATTCAGAGGAAATCAAAAATGGTCCCTTCGAATATTACGATGATTTCTATTTCTTCCGCAGTCAGGTTTTTCGACCTTTGGACGACCACTTCAAAGGAATCGATTCTATACCTGAGGTTCACAAAGTTCTTAGTAAGCTTGGATTCGCTGTAAATCAAATTAAGGTTGATAATGAAGATCGCCCGAAAAAATCTCCATCCGCGTTTTGCTTTGGAATCCGCATCCCTCAAGATGTCCGAGTGGTCTACAAATTTACTAGCCCCGGAAGTACCCTTACATCCGTGTTCCATGAATTCGGACATGGCATTCATGGTATCAGTGGGATTCCTAATGATCCCCCATGGAAACGACTCATCGTTCCCAATAGTGTCTCTGAAACCTTCTCAATACTCATCGAAACCTTGGTCACCAGCAACCAAATCTTCCTCATTGAGGATTTGGGACTCCCCTTGGATGTAGCTAAAGATATCATGGATCGAAACAATTTCATGTACCTTTTTTTCTGCGTCTTCTATGCAGCCAATAGCCTGATGAAACTCGCTTATTGGAATGAAAAACTCTCCTTTCCTAAAGCGTCACAACGCTGGCAGAACCTCACTCGACGCTTCTATATTGAAATTCCCGGGGATTACTGGCTCCTTCATCATGTGATGCCCCAGTATGCTATCTACGCTCCGAGTTACATGATTGCTTCCGTCCGCGTAACCCACCTTGTAAAGCATTTGACACAAGAGTTTGGCGATCGATGGTGGCATGAACCAAGTGCAGGAGCGTATATCTCGGAACTTGCTGCAACTCGCGGTGAATTTCCTGTTAAAGAGTTCTCAATAAACCCGCAAACTTACCTTGATCGGATTACCAATCTTAGCTTTCTGTAAAGGGTTGACATAACAGCATGATCCTATTGGGATAAGGCTTGCTCGATTGCCTTAACACAGGCCTCATTTTGTTCCATTGTACCAACAGTGATTCTAATGAATTGACCTTCGAGACCAGGCTTTCCGGTATAATCACGTACGATGATTCCTTCCTGCACTAGGTATTGGGCGATATCATAGGAATTTGCGGAGGATCCGGTAAATTTAGTGAGTACAAAATTAGTATGGGAGGGATAGGTTTTGACGTCCGGAAGGGCGTTGAGAGCAGATGTGAGATACTCTCTTCCGGACTTTATTTCTCTTTTAACATACTCGAGATAGGAGGAATCGCTAAGGGCGGCGATGGCGGCTTTTGCTGTAATGCGATTTACCGGAAAGTGATGCATTGCTTTGGATAAATATTCAGCAAGGTTTGCATTCGTGAGGGCATATCCCAAGCGGAGACCAGCAAATCCGAAGGCTTTCGCCATGGTTCGTGTCACGATTAGATTTGGATATTTATGGATGAGATGTGCTAGGGTTGTTTCAGCAAATTCATAGTAAGCTTCGTCAACCACGATGAGTAAATCACGTTCAAGAAGTCGTCGCATCTCTTTTTCGGGGATACAATTACCCACAGGATTATTGGGACTAATAATTACAACCATCTTTGTGGCTGAGGTGATGGCATCTAGGACATGGTCGATTTTCCAGCCATAATCCGGAGGAGGTCGTAGAGCAAGCTGAGCCACACCATTGTAGATAGCTAGGCGAATCCGGTAAGGTCCATAATCGGGTGGGACAAATAGGACTGCATCCCCAGGATTGATGAACCCACAGTATAATCCATCAATGAATTGTGTCGATCCATTCCCGACCACAATGTGGGTATCGGGGAAACCAGTGTAAGTGGAGAGGGCTAGTTTAAGATCATAGTAGGAGGAATCAGGATACAAATGGGCGCTATCCAGCTCATCAATAATGGCTTGTCTTGCCTGAGGTGAAATACCATACGGCAATTCATTCCCCATAAGCCTAGCATAGTCGGGACGTGCTTCATATAGCATGCGTAGAATGGCTGTAGGATTATACGCGTTGGCTTCTTGAATGTGTGATTTTAACAAGTGTGAAATGTCACCCATAATGGATACCCACCCAACCAGTTGTTGGAACTACCTTTGCATTCAAGGGTTGCCTTAAAGGCAATGGTTGTACCGAAATCTACCCATCCGTCTGCCTTTTAAAGATGAAGCAGCACAAAACTCGACTATGACAGCCTATGACGAACTCATGGCGAAAATCCGCGAATACTACTTACTCCAAAGTGTCATTTCTAACGTTGGCTGGGATACAGAAACGTACATTCCACCCAAAGCCTTCCCACAACGTGGCGAACAAATGGCAATCTTATACCAACTTGCCCATCGAATGGGTTCTGATCCTGAGATCGGGAAACTCCTCGACAAAGTAGAAAAGAATACAGAATTCAACAAACTCGATGCAATCCAACAACGGAACGTGCACCTCATTCGCCGTGAATACGATTCAGTAGTGAAAACCCCAGAAAAGCTAATGGGAGAAATCGCTAAACAACAGACAATAGCCGTTAGTGTCTGGAAGAAAGCAAAAGCGAAAAAGGATTGGAAACTCTTCGAACCTGAACTCGCTAAGATGGTTGACCTTGTACGACAGCGAGGTGAAATCCTCAAGGACGTCCGAAAAACACCAACAGTCTATGATGCCTTGCTAGATCAATTTGAGCCTAGAATGACCCAAGATGTCATTTCAGAAGTGTTTACCGACTTGAGAAATGCCCTCATTCCCCTCGTCGACAAATACACAGCAGCGATTAAAGGAAAAGACTTCTCATTTTTGAATCGCAAGGTGCCGATTCCTATTCAACGGAAAATCTCAACAGCTCTTACAGATTTCGTACTCTATGATACAACATCAGACCAAGCTGGAGGTCGAATCGACGAAGTCGAACACCCCTTTACCAGTGGCTATTACGACGATGTCCGAATCACCACACACTATTATGAAGACAAAGTAGCGTCCTCAATCTACTCGGTGCTCCACGAAGCAGGACATGCCCTCTATGGACAGAACTATCCTCCAGAAGGAAAATGGCAACCCTGGGGCGAGTCCTCGAGTTATGGCATTCACGAATCCCAATCCCGTTTCATCGAAAACATGGTTGGACGCTCTCCAGAATTTGTTCAATACTTCTTCCCCATTCTGAACAAACTCACCAACAACACTTTCAAAGACATTAGCATTGAACAATTCACCCAAGGAATAAACAGAGTTGAACGCTCCAAGATTCGCATCGAAGCCGACGAAGTCACCTATTCACTCCACGTCATCATCCGCTTTGAAATCGAACGGGAACTCTTCGCTGGCAAAATCGCCATCCCAGACCTTCCCAACATCTGGAACCAAAAATATGACGAATACCTCGGAGTAAAAATTAAACACGATTCCGAAGGAGTCATGCAAGACACTCATTGGGCCTCCGGCTACCAAGGCTACTTCCCCAGCTATGCCCTTGGAAATATCTATGGCGGTCAATTCCTAGCTATGATGGTGAAAGATATTCCCGATTGGTTGGACCAGATCGCGAAGGGCAAGTTCAAGAAGATTCTACAATGGATGATTGACCACGTTCATAGCAAGGGTAATATGTACTATCCCCAAGACTTAGTCAAACAAGTCACCGGCGAAGGTCTAAACGCTAAGCCTTTCATCAACTATCTTGAAACCAAATATAAACGCATCTTCGGTATGTAAAGCCGATTATAGAAAATAAGAAGGGGACCCGTGCCCGTTTGCCCGAGCCCCAGCCAGTTCAGGGCACGTCCAAGAATTTAAACCTGAAGCTTAGCGGCGGCAAGCAAACCAGTAAATATCCTTAACGATTCGTGCCCGCCGTTCCTTGTTCGCGCCTTCATAATTATTGTAGGTGTGCATTTTGAAGGTCACCGAAGAAATCAATGGTCAGCGTCTTATAAAAGGCGGACTCACGATTTGGGCTCACTTTATGAGGTCACAAAATGATACTTTTCAGATACGCGAAAAAGAGTCGCTCGGAATCCTCGATTTTACAAAGTCTTGGTGA
Source organism: Promethearchaeota archaeon (assembly GCA_048937435.1). Classification (GTDB taxonomy): domain Archaea; phylum Asgardarchaeota; class Hermodarchaeia; order Hermodarchaeales; family Hermodarchaeaceae; genus Hermodarchaeum. The sequence goes on from JBHLNC010000058.1 coordinate 8,576, forward strand.
AATGGGCGATAGTTTAATTAGCGTAGTTTGAAATGCCTTAGTTGGGGTAACTTAGACGATGATTCATCATGTCTTCATCGTCGATGCACGGCACGAGATAGTCGTGCAGAAGAATTTTTGGATCATCAACGTGAATACCATTGAAGTTGAGGATTTTGCCACGCGAATAAAGGAGAGCAAATCACTGTTAATTGAACAAATAGGTGAAACGAAATACATCGGACAACCCCTTGGACGGGGTGTCGTCATTTTATGTGCCGAATCAGTGGATGAAGACACAACACTCTTGGAAGTTGAGGTCGACTTGTCCAGTTTCCTTTCGATTTGCCTAAACAGCTCCAGCACA
>JBHLNC010000059.1:0-8835 GCA_048937435.1 Promethearchaeota archaeon
AGGGGGAACATTCCCAGATATGGGGGATGCCACAGATATACCGTGTTAGTCGCTCCATACCAATACCAAACCCTGCTGAGGGAGGAATTCCTTCTTCCAGCATGTCTAGATACCAGCCATATTTCCGAGGATCTTCACCAGTGTCTCGCATGCGCCGTGTGACTCTCTCTACGGTATATTCTCGCTCACCTCCACTGGAGAGTTCTCCGTATCCTTCAGGTAACAGCAGATCCATTGATCGTACGATTTCGGGTCGTTCGTCATCGACAAGGTAATAGAAACCACGGGAAGTGATAGGGTAATCAGTTATCCAGAATGGGCTGTCAAAGTAGAGTGAGAGGTGGTGTTCTGCCATCCAAGGTATCTCTGCTTTAGGATCTAGATCAAATCCTTCATCCGCGAGAATATCTAAAGCCTCAGTAAATGTAATTCGGGGGAGAGTTCGTGGAGGTAAGTGAAGGGTGCGTCCAAGTTGCTCTAGCTGCGTTTTGCACTTCTCACGGACTGAATGGATGACCTCGAACAGTAATGTGTCTCCAAACGTCATCACTTCGTCACATGAGGTGTGGGCCATTTCTAAATCGAGTTGATAGAACTCAGCAAGGTGACGACCCGTACTTTTACTTGTTGATGGTTCCAGTCGGACGTTGGGAGAAAATGAATACACGCGGGGGTAACTCGCCATCGTCATTTGTTTGTACAAAATCATGCTGGTCATCAACACGTACATCTTTCCATAGAAGGGCACTATTACTGTGCCAGCCCCCCGGATACCTGGGTCGGTAACCGGACCAATAATTGGGGCTAGCACTTCCATGAACCCTTTGCTGTCAAGGAAGTGGCGACATGCTCGAGATAGTTGATGTTGCACCTGTAGGATTGCTCGAGCTCGCGGGGTACGGATCGACCGGTATCGGAGCCGAACACCGCTTTCCACGTCTTTTGTTACTTCGCGTGAGAGCCGACGATGCGGAATTGATTCCAATACCACGTTGACGCACCCAAGTTATTTACCGATAGTCTAGCCATATTATCTTTTTGCTAACGGCAATAGCAAAATGACAATAAATAACAATTATTATATATTATAATTGTCTATTTGCTAACTATGATTGATAGACAAGATATCAAGATATTAGACGAATTGCAACAGGATGCCAGTCAATCGGTGCTCAGTATATCTCGTAAAGTGAAAATGCCACGATCGACAGTGCAGCATCGAATTGAAAGGATGAAAGCGAATCAGGTTATCAAGCGAGTTGTAGCAGTTCCTGATTATGCGAAAATTGGGTTACCGGTCACTGCTTTTGTATTGGTGAATTTTCTTCCCACAGGTGGCCTCTCTCAACAAGATGTTGCTCAATCGATTGCCAAACTAGAGAATGTGGTTGAAGTACATGTGGTTGCAGGACAATGGGACATAATTCTGAAAGCCCGAGGGGGATCATTGAAAGAAATTGGTGAATTGGTGGTAAATCAACTTCGCGAAATTCCAGGTGTTGGTCAAACCGTAACGTCAGGTAGTTTCTTCGTTATCAAAGAAGATCCGTAATCATTAGAGGTTCTTTAGAAGTGGTCGGAGCTTTGAGTATCTTTCATCATTAGCAATGGTTTCACTCAGTGTGTCTTCGAGGGCTTTTTCAATGGCTTGTTTGAGTTGTTGTTTGGCTTCTTTTTCTTTTCCAAGTTCAATGAGTGCCCAGGCATGGTTGAGGAAGATGGTGGGTGAGGGGTTGGGAAGTTTGGTCGCTTTTGCATAACATTTTTCGCCTTCTTCCCAGTTGCTTTGAAGAAGATAGAGATGACCCAGGTTGTTCCAGTTTTGAACATTCTTGGGATCGAGGTCTTTGGCTTGTTTTGCGGCCTCTATGGCTTTTTCGATTTCTCCACCTTGTTTGTGAATGTTGGCAAGAAGACTCCATGCATCGACGTTCTTTTTATCAAGGTCTAGGAGTTCCTTAGTGAATTTTTCTGCTCGTCCATAGTCGGAGTCACTAAGGGCAATTACTGCACGTTGAAAAAGATCACTTTCTTTTCCCATATGCCAACACCAATCCGTATAACCTCATTCCTCGTACCTCTAAAATGCTTCTTTCAACGTCATTCAGTGGCATGGATTATCCGGATTCTTCATCCGAGTCATCACGGCTCATCGTTCTACGGATTCGTTCGCGTTGGGATTCGTGGCTTCTATCATATAGGCGTTTGAATTCGTGTTTGATAACCGTTTGCATTACGAAGTATGTTAATCCTAACATCACGCCAACGCCTAATGATACCCAAAAAATGAGTGATGTAATTAATAATAATCCCATGGCGAGTTGCTGATTTCCCGATAAACTGGCAACTGTTGTTACACCATAAAGAATAGCGATGAAAATAGTGACTCCAATAATAATCAAGATGATTGATCTAGTTCTCGAATGTGGTAGAGGTCTATCCTGTTGGCGAGTTGCCCCCCTTCGTGGCGCTGGAAATATCCGAGTTGAGCTATGCATTCAGTTTCTCTCCAAAAACTGGATATCTTGACAGAGTACCTTAAGATAAAATGTTTTGGTTTACAGACCAAAGGCAACGTACCTCCGTGGTTTTAAACGCCTCAAATTTTCTTGCACACAAACCTTATCAGAGAGTACCATGACGATGGTAGTAAGTTCCCTCGAAGGAGGCTTGCAGAATCCTGTCAACAATGGAATATGTTAAACCATTAGCCTACTATGGTGCTATCATCGCCATCATTGTTGGATTTGTCGAAATAGTGTTTGCGATTTTCTCCTTGTCTTTCATCACGATTATCCTTGCAATTATTGCCATTGTTTCTGGTTTTCTTGTCTTTTCACGGTACTATCCCCTCATTGACAAGGCACCACGTGACACTGCTATCTGGCTCATCATCTTTGGAATCCTATCAGGGTCTGCCATTGGTGGCATTCTAATCCTTATTGCCGGACTCCTCATCGTCCTCGAGAAAGAAGTCTAAAAAGTTAATCAAGGCAGGAATTTCCAATTCGAGGAACTAGCGATTGGAATCGCAAGTCTCCTCGTTCCGTTTTTTATATTCGCCAATTAGGAAATGTGTTATATGGTGAGCGTAGTTACTCTGAGTATGGGGTGTTGTAGCCATGGACCTCATTGACACCGCACGGTTACTCATGCGATGGGGATCCATTCTTGGGATTGTATTGGGTGTATTATCTGCATTATTTTGGGGGAATCTTATACTTGTCCGGTCCTTAGCACCGTTATTTTCAGTGAATCTTTTCGAACTGCTACTGTTCCTGGTTAGTATTGGAGCAATAATTTCTTGTTTCTACATCTACACTCGGTTTCCCCATAGACTCGAAAACGACCCCAGCAATACAGGCTTAGTGCTAGTGGTGTTAGGGATTTTTGTGGCGATCGGGTCTTGGGGTGTTGCTGGACTACTTCTTGTAATTAGTGGGATTCTAATATTGATTGATGAAACAAGTTAAGTCCAAGATACCTGTTATGGAAAATTAGAAGTTGAGTTTACCTTCCATTATCACTGCCGTGGGACCGATACTAACAATCGCATCATTCAAGGTATGATCATAGATTAGATTACTCTGGCTTCGTCCGCCGATGTAGGTATTATCACCAAGACCCAAAGTTAGGGTGCCAGGGATGAGGGTATCGGTGTGTTGACCGAGAGGTGTTGAGCCACGTGGGTTGATGCCAAAGGCGAGTCGCGTTAACCGGTCTTTTGATTCAGTCCCAGCATGTAGTGCTTGTTCTATGGTCTTGGCTCCTTTGAGGACACGAGTATGTGCTAGCTGGCCTTTTTTGAAATCCATTCGGAGATTTTGGATGGTTTCACCCAAATAGCCTTTGGGAAGGTTGAATATCACTGAGCCTTCAGCACTGGATTCATCGATTGGAATGGTTATGGTACCTGCAGGTAATTGGGTGAAGACATTTTTGTTCAGTATATCGCCTTGATCGATAATTCCGTCATCAATCCGTGGCTTTCCGCGAGTTCGAAATCGGAGATCAGTTCCTTCGCTGGAGCTGAGATGAATTTCACGATATTTGTTGAGGAGACTTTCGTATCGTTGTCCCAATTCGACTATTTCGGCTTGGTTGGCGGAAAGGGTACTGTTACTCTCGTTCATCAGGTTTGATTGGGAGATTCCATATGTCTTTGCTGCTTTTTCGGTAAATCCCGTAGTTCTTACGAACAATGTACGAACTTGGCTAAAGAAAGCTGTTCCAAGTAAACGTGAAATTTGGCTGGTGACGCCCAAGACTTTGCTTATGTCTGCGCTTTTGAAAATAGCGGGATCTTCAGGCCCATCTAGTACAATTAGCGCATTGCTTTTTGACACACCATTGAGCCAATGGTCAATGGGTGTGGTGACAGCTTCTTGGGGTGCTTTCTTCAAAATATGGGTCACCGAGTTTTCTGATGTTACACTGAGAACGACAGCAGCTCCATGAAGTTGAGCCTGTTCTACTATCTCTTGTGCTAGATCAAAGGAATGATCCCATGTGTGCACCCAGACGCGTTCCTGATCGCGAATTCGTAATGCATCCCGGACAATCTGACGCGCAAAGCTTGTTGACATTCTTATGTGACTCCCAATGGATATTATTTCTCTTGAATGAAAGCCCAACTTAATAATGTCTTGCTTTTCTCCACGGAATTTCTTATATCAGTTACCCTAGTCCCCCTCTTTCGTTTTTATTTGAGAAAATGTATAAGTGTATATGCGTGAGTTCAATGACCAACGATCCTCTCCTAAATCCCAAACGACCCTACCTGAATCCCCGTGATTGGCGGATTACATACTTACCGGATGATGACTCGGTCATCGACCTCGACCGATAGGCCATCGGCTAATCTGTTTCACGTCGTTTCACAAAGTTGAGGAGAGGGGGAGCACAGGGAATCTCGGACGTATCACCCCCAAAACCATAACATATAAAAAGAAACCAAAACCCGCGCCACCCGCAGAGGTGACCTTCATCTTGAGGGCAGCACGTCTGCAATATGTCCTGATATTGGTGAGTTTATTCTTTGTAGGCGTTAGCTTGAGCAAATCTGTATATGCTAGTGATGGCGTCTGGGTTCGAAATGATTATGATTACGCAGGCTTGTTTCAATCTCTCGATGGGTATGAAGAGTGGAACTTCAATAGATTGAGAGGCCCCAACGATCGTTGGGTCATTAACCTGACTATTAGGGGGTACGGCTTTAATCCAGCAACTGTGCTTGTGTGCAATCAACTCGGGTATGATCACTGGAACCAAACGGGATCTACTAATCAATGTGCATTCGTAGAAGCTGTGATTATAACGCTTGATGTGGCAGTTAACCTATCTCAGCAAAGCAATTGGTACTTTGTACTAAACAACACTGGTGCGAGCACTCTTTTCTATACGCTTTTCATCACTCACTTTCAATGGTCCACTGAACTCCCCCCACCTACGCAACCAGATACTTTTTCGTTTTTCGGACCCTTTTTAATTTATTTTATAATTCTAGGCGTTATTTGTTTCATTATCATTCCTTGTTTATGTAATTGCAGCTGTATCGGTCGATGGCGACGTGGTTCACGGAAGAATCCCAAAGGTTCAGAAATCCATAATCACTACTATCTTGTTAGACCACCGGATGCATTGCCCGCTCATCAAATCCATGACGACGAAGAAGATGAATGGTGAGTCTACATGAAACGCCCTGAAATCTCGGCTATACTGGAACGAAGTAAAATGCAATAGGCACCAATCCAATTAAAAGCCAACACAGAAAATAAATACTTAGGGCACTACTGAGCCCAAAGGAGTACTCGCCTATGAACAAACCCACATATATCTTCAAAGTTCCAGTCGCCGGTGATGGCGCCGTTGGAAAAACAAGTCTTATTGTTCGGTACACACAAGGGACCTTCACTGATACCTACAAAATGACAATCGGAACGTCCTTTGCCGTTAAAACCGTAGACTTGGACAGTGTAATGGTTAAACTCCAAATCTGGGACCTAGCCGGACAACCCCACTTTGGTGGAGTACGCCCCTTATTCTATCAAGGTTCTACTGGCGTAATTTATGTGTTCAGCGTGATTGATCGGTCATCCTTCGAACACTTGGTCGGGTGGCTGGAAGAAGCGCGAAAGAATGCAGGGAATGTACCTGGCATTTTAATTGGAAATAAAACAGATTTGCTAGACCAACGAGAAGTTTCACGTGAAGAAGCTGAAGCCTATGCTGCACAAGCTGGATTGAAGTATATTGAGACGAGTGCGAAACTAGATGAGAATGTAGGGGATGCCTTTCAACAGGTAGCTGTAACGATTATTAAAACGAAATGGCCGGAGTGGGGAGAGGTTGTGGAAGAACTGGTTCCTACAGAACCTGAACCTGTCGTTCCTGTTGAAGAACCGACTCATGAGGAACCAATAGTCATAGAGGCAGAAACACCTGAAGCAACATTTCCAGAACCAGAAATACCCGAACCCATTCCTGTACCAATGTCTGAACCATCGGCCGAAGAAGCACCTATTCCCCTTGACGAACCGACTCCGATTGAAGAACCCACTCCCACAATCGAAAGCGTTGAACTAATTGAGCCGATAGAACCTCCGGTATTTGAGGAACCAGCGATTACTCCAGCTCAACCTGTGTCTGTTGAAACAAAATCTGAAGAAGCGGATATCGTTGTTAAGCATAAGGCTGAATCGAGTCTAGTAGAGTTCATTGGGATTGATCCCCACTCACTCCCTGATGATGATTTTGAGAAACGCGCTGTACATGCTATGAACCGTTTGGGTGTCAGTGAAGTCGGAGTATTAGGCACGTTTTTGCGGAGCCTTATCCATCAAGGTCAGCGTGATGTGGTAATTGAGAGTTTAGAAAGCCTTCAAGAAGAGAGATAGCACTCTCGCTTTAATTCAGTGTGCTTGCCTTGAACTTCTTAGAAACCAAAGTGAAACTAACGACCTTGCTGGCGAGCTGCTAGTGCGGCAATGAAGAGTAGCTGAGCCACGAGGATCATAATAGGATAGGTGATGGGGTCCCAGTACCCATGGTCAGCAGTTACTAATATGAGGCCGACTTCGTCAATAGCGAGTCCCAGTCCTAACCCTAGAAAGAAGGCTCCGAATACTTGGGCATGACGACTTTCCCAGTAGAGCCCGATAAAAGCTCCCATTGTCATTAGAATAAGTCCCCAGAGTATGTGATGATAATGGTAAATGCCTGTTTCAATACCAATCCCTGGGGCAATCACCACGGTGATGAATCGGGAGGCAACAATTGCGATGATATACCATACTAAAGTGATAGAGGTTATTTGAGCAATGGTCGCTGTTTGAAATCTCTCTGAAATTCTTTTTCTCGGACTCATGTCATTATCACTCCATAATCGGAATGAGTTAGAGCTTAGTGTTGTTGGGTTCTCTGTTAAATAGCTTCGCCCTGAGATGTGGTGTTCACCTCCCAGACGACTAAGAGCGAAGTTATTTATGGAAGCGTGTTCGTTAGATAGCGCTATCACTTTCTGAGCGGATATGTAATGTTGTTTCTCACTCCTGAACAGATTGAGTTTATCTTCACTTTTGCACTTGAATTACTCGTGGCGACGTTAGCATTCTTCCTTTCTGGTCGATTATTGTCCGGCGTGAATGCAAAATTCACTGATGCCATTTTCGTAGCCTTTTTGGGACTACTACTCAAGTTTGCAATTGACTTTACGATTGGTATGGTACTGGTCCCTGGTCTTAATGAAATCGTGGTCTTTGCATGGAGTATTGTTTCATTACTTGCCGCGTTTATTGTGTGGATGTTGTTAGTTCAGCACTTCTTTGATTGTACTTTCGTGCGAGGCCTTTTCATCGTCCTGATTGCTTTCATTCTGATTTTCATCATAGACTTTGCAGTCTATTTCATATTTTCGATCTTTTTCCCCGGTCCCTAACGCGTTGCAGTATAGATTACTTCGATTTGAAACCTAACCCATTCATATCATAACCGGAGAATTTATAGTTAAAAGGTATGACCGCCATTAAAAGAGGAACTGTACAAGTTATCTCCACAGAATAGAGAAGTGTTGAAAAAATGACAAAGCATTTCACAATGCCTTTTTACAAGCCTTGGTTCAAAGGACCTATTGCGTATACTGACTCAGACATGGTTCAGGTAATCTTCACACCTACCGTTGAGAGTTACCGACGCATTCTTCCGAAACCTTTAGCCCCTGGGTTATTGGGGGGTGCCTATGTTGCCAATTTCAGAAATTCTCAATTTGGGGATTTTTGGGAAGCTGGAATCGTAGTCCAGTGCACTTACAAAGAACATTTCGGAGTGTATTCAGTTATTCAAATAACTGACAATGAAGCCTCTTCAATTGCACACCGTGAAATCTGGGGATTCCCTTCAAAACTTGGGAAAATAAAGTGTTCCCGAAAAGATGATCGAATCAAAGCGTCCGTTAAACGAGGGATGGGCACTCTAATGAAGCTTGATATCAAGCTTGAAGGTCCTGGGGAATGGATTGAAACTGGCTCAACGATTAATCTCAAACTTATCCCGAGTGTCGATGGAGAGGGGTATGATGTTAATCAACTCATTGCAGCAAATCTACAAACCACTGTTCATGAGGGTCTCGCTGGTGAAGGAAAACTAACTCTTGGCAACACTGAACAAGATCCACTGGCTGATCTCGTTCAACTCGAAAATGTAGTTGCGGGAACATGGTTTAGGATTGATATGCACTTACCTTTTGGAAAGGTGATAGGAGAAGCTGAATTTTAATCTTTAATGAAAGATTTTCATACTATTCAAAAAATCAGGTAATATCTCTTGTAAGATCTTTCC
>JBHLNC010000060.1:0-8788 GCA_048937435.1 Promethearchaeota archaeon
TCATTAAGAAACGACAAAGGAACCGCTTCGTACTCTGCGAAATAGATTGCTAGACCAATTGCGTCAGGAACGCCATGCAAACTTTGTTCATAAGCAATTGTTGCAAGAACTGAATTCGATATGTTGGTTGCAAGGCTTTGGATCACAGGATCTATCGATTGGACAGCAAGTTGGTTGGAAAAGTCCCATAAGTCGATGAAGTGAGGGATGGCAAACTGTTGGGTGGCGCCTCGTGCTCCACTTATGATTGAGTAATTTGTCGTCAGCACACCCGGATTGAGTAACCATTCAACAGTTTCGTCGAACCAGTAGACAAGGTTGTTGATGTTGGTTGTATTGATTACAGAAAGACAGAGCTCAGAAATTCCAGTTGGATAGTATGTCGCGTATTCTCCACCCTGTGAGTAAGCCAGGATGTATCGATCAACGATTTCTTTGCATAATGCAAGGGGACTACTGTTGGGAATGAGATTAAGGCTATGAAGAATCGTACTGTACGGCAAACCTCGTTGGGGAATATAGTTTTCAGAAAACACAATCAAATCTGTTCCATTTTGAATTTCATAGGCTAGTTCCAGCTGTCCCATAAAACTCGCATCAAAGGTCACAACATCAATCGGATCAATTGTTTCATTTTCCAGGGCTATCGCAATTTCATGTGGAAGAAGTCGATCATTTCCACTGGTCTCATCAGCACAGACACCTAAGTAACCTGAGCCATGATCCCAAAGAACAAGCAGATAATTTTCCGCTTCAGAATAGTTTTGACCAAACCTGATAAATTCTACAAGGGTGGAGGGGTCACCCATATTCGGTTCCACTGGAAGAGTGGTGTTCAGGGGCTCAGACCGAATTGAAGTTCCCAGAGGCGCTTGCGTAATGTTGTATGTAAACGCTCCTGAACCCGGGGTTGCAGTTGCTGAGGCAAAATCGACATAAACAAGAACATTAACCTGTTGAGTGGATCCTTCCGTTTCTATTTCGATAATCTGACTTATTGCCGCCAAATCTAAATCATTATCAGCGCACATATACATCAGGATAGTCCAGTTTCTCGGAGAATTCCCATTAGTCGCTAAAATTCTGGAGTCACTATCTTGGGTTGTGCCTACTGGACTCAAGGCAATTGTTGACGAAATCTCACAAGTTCTTGATGATTCATGAGATTTGGAACCAAAGAGGTATTCTTGAATTTGGAGAGCACTATATCGGATCCCATGGAATGAGATTGGTGAAATAATGGGCATCAGGATAAGCAATGCCAGGAGAATCGGTCGTGTCCTTTTCATGCAATTACCCTCTTATGCCCTCAAGAGAGCTTTCCCCCAATAAATTTATCCAAATCCTACATCCCCAGAAGCTCAAAGATGACCGTGTTAATCTTTAAAAGCTCTTACCCCTTTTGATTTCTTTCCTAGCTTTTGTTGGGATTGATACCAATGCCTGCTAAACTAACTTCAAGCGAAGGTCGCGGGAAACTTCATTTTGTAGAACTACTAACCGTGGATATCGATGGTGTTCCCAAGGGAATGACTGTGCCCATTAGCCCTGTCGATTCCATTACACCTCTGCAGAAGGGGACATCACCGATCCCACAATGTGGAATCGATGGATCATCAGTCAAAGGTCTCGCGACAGTCACTACCTCCGATCTTCGGTTAGTTCCTGATCCAACAACGATTCAAGAGTTACCAAATAGTATACCCCGCAGGGCGGTTGTGATAACAGATGTATTCAAACGTGCCGTCGATGGTAGCTTATGCCCTCATCCCTTAGCACCACGAACAATCCTAAAACGAAATGTAGAACGACTCGCTGCCAAAGGCATGGAAATGCGTGTGAAACTGGAACCTGAATTTTATTTCCTGACAGAAGATGGTGTCCAATTAGATGCAGCAGGCTATGCTGATATTTTCCCAGAAAACAAGGGAATGGATTTACTACTAGAAACTGCTTTAGATCTACGTGCTGCAGGAATTGAAACTGCTTGGCTCCATTCAGAACACGGGCAAAGTCAACAAGAAATTGAACTGAATTTCACAGAACTCAGTCGAGCCGCAGACAACTTCTTGCTTTTCAAACTCTTAGTTCGTCGACGGGCTGCGTTGTATGATGTGGAAGTCAGCTTCATGCCTAAACCGTTTCCCAGCCAGGCGGGGAGTGGTTTACATTGCCACCTCCAGCTTTGGCAAGGCAATCAGAATCTATTTGGGAATCCCGATGGTACCCTCACCGACACGGGCCTTCACTTCATTGCCGGGTTAATGCATCACGCTCCAGCAATCACCGCGATAGCGAATCCCACAGTGAATTCCTTTAAACGGTTGGTTCCAGGGTTTGAAGCCCCCGTATACAATGCCTGGGGTTATCTTAACCGTTCAGCCCTTATCCGCATCCCACTTTTTACATCAGCTGAAAAAGCAGCCATCGAATTTCGATCTCCTGATCCCTTGACTAATCCCTATTTGCTCTTTGCTGTACTCCTAGGTGCAGGAATGGATGGTGTGGAAAGACAACTTAAAGCTCCAGAACCAGTCACTGAAGACCTGTACCATATGCCACCTAAACAACTTACACAACGCAAGATTGAACAATTACCCGACACTCTGCAAGGCGCACTTCGGGCTCTCCAAAAAGACAAGCTTCTCACCGATATACTCGGTCAACAATTCAGCAAACTCTACCAAGAAATTCGTGAAGCCGAGTGGTATCAATATACGCATGCATCGGTGACCGACCAGGAATGGGAATGGTATCTGCATCGCTAAATTTTAAGAATACAAAGATAACCTAAATTAGCCAGGGAAGTCAAAATGACCGATATCAGTGAAAGCATTGAAATCAAAGCCCCCCTTGAAAGAGTCTTCAAGTACACGGTGAATTATCGCAACGTCCCGAAATTCATTGCATCTGTAACCAGCTATGATCCTACAACTGAAGCTCTCTGGGGGGTCGGCACACGATTTGCTATGGGTGTGAGTGTCAAGGATTTCCGGTTCACCCAAGAATTAGAAGTCGTTGAACTACAGCTTGGTCGCAGCCTACACGTTCGATCCCTTTCAGGGCAACCATTTCAAGATGCGAAATGGTATTTCGAACATACCGCGTCGGGAACTCGTGTCACCTACGAAATCACCTACCAGCTTCCCGAAGTTTTTCTAGGACGAAAGATTGATGAGAAAACCCGAAAAGAGTTGGATACTCAAATTCGCATCGATGCTCGAAAGACTCTTACAACTCTAAAAAACCAAATCGAGAACCCGACATAATTTTCCTTTTATAAAAAGCAGAAGCTTTAATTGACCAAAGCAATCAATCACCGTTCTACACTTAGTTAGAAGGAGGCGTGCCATGGCTCTTCCCAAGAATGGCATAAAAGTAGTGTTGACTGCTTCTGAAATCGAAATGAGCCATTTCGGTGAAGATCCATTCGGAGCCTTTGCTGGGTCATTCCTCCTCATTCCAAGTTTTCTCAAACCCCTCTACATGCCAAAAGAAGAAGACCAATTGAACAAACGATCCCGATTTGCACCTTACGGATTACGAAAAGTGGAAGCACTCCTCCTTGACAATGGTTTTGATGAAACCGAAGTAGCCGTTGTTCATCCCTCAAATCTCAAGCATTTCGTGGGATCAGATACTCGGGTTGTGGGCGTCTCTAGCATGGATCCCCTTGGAATTGCCTACGTAAGCTTAACCTACTCCAATATGTTTGCTCTTGGAACCGAGCCACGCAATAGGCGTGAATTCCGACACCTATTACGAAAAAGCCCAATCGCTAAAGTACATGATCGCGGTCAAACAAAGGTGATTGTTGGTGGAGCTGGTGCATGGCAAGTTGCTGGTAAAACGGCAAGGCAAACATTGGGAATTGATTGTGTCATTACTGGTGAAATTGGTCCCCAACTATTGGGTATTTTTCATAATGCGATTAATGGCGAACCTATCCCTACAGCAGCTGTTGGTGGAGTGTTAAGTTCACCAAATGATATTCCTCCAATTCGAGGTGGTTCAATTCATGGGGCAGTTGAAATCACCCGTGGGTGTGGTCGAGGATGCCAATTCTGTTCACCAACTCAACGAGGACGGTTTTCATTACCCCTTACTCACATTCTGCAGGAAGTACAGGTAAATGCTGATTCTGGCAATGAGATGATTATTCTCGCAACAGAAGATCTATTTCTTTATGGACTTGAATCGCCTAAGTTTATCCCAAATCGAAAAGCCATTGTCAATCTCATTAACCATTTGGTCAAAGTCCCTGGTATTCATTACATCCAACCTGCTCATATTGCTTTAGCTCCTGTTGTTGCTGACCCCAAATGTGCCGAAGAAGTTGCAGAACTTCTCATATCTCGTGCTCGGTATAAGCGACGAGGAAAACCCTATGTAACCGCTGAGGCTGGTATTGAAACAGGAAGTGTCCGTCTCTTTAAACGGCGTATGGCTGGAAAAGCTCTCCCTTTCAAAGCCGAAGAATGGCCTGATATCGTGAAACAAGCCATTGGAATTCTCAATGATAATAAGTGGTATCCGTTAACAACTTGGCTAGTTGGTCTCCCAGATGAGGAAGAAGAAGATGTGATTGGCACACTCGAACTCCTTGATGATATGAAAGGAATGAACTTGTTTATAACACCCTTACTCTGGGTCCCGTTAAGACCTTCAATTCTCAGCGAAGGGAGTCGTCCGCAAATTGAAGCCCTGACCGATTTACAATGGGAAGTCTTTACCCGTTCTTGGAAATTCAATCTTGATGTGTGGCGACCTACCCTCAAAATGAATTCGTGGAAGGCATTTTCGAGTGCATTTCTTGTACCAATTTTTGGGAGTCTGGTTTATTTTCTATACTCACGGGGAAACCCCGCGGCACCAATGATAAAACGGCTGCTGTTCCATTCCTTCAATAAAGCGTTCTTTGAATCAGCGTAGTCACAAAAAAGGAAGCTATCGCTGTTGTTGAAGTTAATCAGTCGATGCTCCACAATGGTAACAGAAATTGTCAAGGGGGCGTATTTTCTTTCCACATTCAGGGCAAAATTGGGCATCGGGTGCCGATTTATTACTTCTCTGTGTAATAGGTGGAGACCCCTGAGGTGGTATCGGAGTGGGTGTTGTGGCGGGTTGAGGTGTAGCTGGAGGTATCCGGCGTCGCCGTGCTTCTGAAAGCAGTCGACGGTAGAGAACGCTCCAAATGGTCCGTGTATTATTCTGGGTTCCATGAATAGGACAGTTGAGTGTAAATGTCGTGGCGATTTCCGTGGAACTAACGCCTGTGGCTGGTGATAATTCACGTCCGCATACACCACAGCGGTACAAATTATCCGCGACTACACCAGCCCAAAGATCCAGTCCTGAATGGTCGAGAGTTAGGTGATGACCTACTCGGTGACGTGGGCACACTAAAAGGGCGGTGATTTTGTCTTTGGGTGCTGGATCAAGAGACATTACAATGAATGGTGCACCACATGAGCAGGTGAAATTCGCTTGAATTGCCGATTCTACCATTGGATTTTCACGTTTGTTTATTCAATTTGAGACCCGCATCGAAAGCAGAATTTATCCGAATAATCAATTCGGACTCCACAATTACTGCAATATTGAATGGGTAAGTCCCGTATATTAGTTGGTGAAACTCTCACTGATATGGGTATGGGTTGTGTAACTGGGGTGACATGAGGTCGAACTTGGGGATGAATTTGAGGCTGTACTGCTCCACCAACAGCAGGCGTACGCGCTAATTGGGGATACATGGGCGTCCATACAATTCGGTAGTTCCGGTTGGGGTGTCCACGTGGACAGTATGGATGCAGATATGTTGAATGAGCATCTTGTCTCACAACAAGTAAGGCAACCGTACGCTCACCACATTTTTCACAGCGATGGATGCGGTCAGCAACCGAAGGCACCCATGCTTCAGATTGGGCAAGTGGCAATCGAATCACATCACTAGTTCTATCCAATGCACACCTAGTTTTTACAAGAATAAGATGGTTCCTCGCTTTAACCGCACAGACAACTAGGGGTGCACCACAAAATCGACAAGACAACCGACGGGTCCAGTCACTACCAACCGCTGTTGCCACATTTGCAAAAGGCCAACCTGTTTGTCCTCGCGCCTGTTGTATCTTCCTCCACGTTTCATCTACATCAACGCCCGCAATAAGAATTAGCAACCCTGATATGATTTGTAAAATATTCACAGGGGCTAGTATTCCAACAACAAGAACCACAATCCCAACGTACTTCAAATCCCAGGCTGCCCGTTGTGGCATTTTCTTAACAAACCCTCCTGATCTTACAGCCATTATACAACCCACTATTCCGCCCAAGAATGATAGCAAGAGCAGGAGAAATCCCAACGATGAAAAATAGTAGAATGTGTACCATATGCCTGGAATAAACCTGAATCCAGAAACTGCAATAATTGGACTAAAGACTGCTCCGATTCCGCCTAGTATGGCCAGAGTTTCAATTGTGTCTAATTCCAATATTACCATTCCTCCAAAAGACCAAGTCTTTCGTTCTGTCTGAATCTAAGAAATTCGTAAATTAAAAGATTGACCATCCCGGCATAATTCCTCTGGTAGGTCTTATTACACTTTGAGGGATAAAAATTGAAAACACTCACGCTTATATAATCAAAGGCAAGAAACCCAGCAAGAACTATTTACTTGGTGATTTTTGATGAACGATAAACCTGTTGCTAATACAACCTCATTTGGAGCAATTGGATTCGGATTTTCACTATTACTCCTGTCTCTCTATATGGCTCAAATCCTAGATACCAACGCCCTAGGCGTTATTCTAGCCACAGGGTTATTTGCTGGTGGATTAGCCCCACTCATCGCCGGTTTGTGGGCATTAAAAACAGGTAACTCCTTTGGTGCCACTGCGTACATCTTGGCAGCCACTTTCTGGTTTTCGTATGCTTTCATCTACTTCCTTCCTGCACTTGGACTTGTAACACCAGTCACGGAACCTGCGGTAGTAATGTTAGTTCAAGTGCCTTTCTTCTTCCTTTGGGGACTTCTAGCATTCTGGTTGTTCCTCAGCTCCATGAAAACAAATCGTGTCTTGCAGATCAATTTCTTTCTGCTCGCAATTTTCTTATGGCTCGTAGCTTTCGGATATTTCCATGCTTGGGAAACTTGGTATAATACCACCATTGCTGACATCACTCTCACCTGGGTCGCCGGCTGGGTAGGCGTTGCTGCAGGATTCGTTGGTATCTATTATGGACTTGCATCGGTTCTAAACGAGTTATACAACCGCGAAATTATGCCACTCGGAAAGGTTCCACCATCCACCTAGCTAAGGACCTCATTTGAAACCCAGTCTTTAAAGCCCAGAGGGACTAATCCAATATATGCGCGTCGCTGTTGGTTCAAAAAATCCAGTTAAACTTGAAGCTGTCAATCAAGCTTTTGTCCTTTACTTCGATGAGATAGAAATTGTGCCTGTCTCGGTTGACTCTGGAGTTCAACCATTTCCCATGTCTCTACAGGAAACACTTTCAGGAGCACAAACTAGAGCTCAAAAGGCTTGGGAAGCCGTCCCCTCAATAGACTATGCTGTGGGGATTGAAGCTGGCGTGTTCTCAATTGAAACTTATTACCTCGTTCAAGGCTTTGCTGCCATCAGAAAAGATGATGAAATGGGTGTGGGTTGTTCTGTGGCGTTTGAGGTTTCACCCAATCTCGTAGCAAAAATCGATCCATCGAGTGACAGAAGTAAACTTACAATTGAACAACTTTTGGGCCGCTCGAATATTTTTCAACAAGAAGGAGTGGTTGGTGTACTCACCCAAAATCAGCTGACACGAACTCAAATACTACGTGATGCTGTCATCTGTGCGTTGCCCCGTTTCCTCCTCCCTCAGTATTTTATTCCCTAGCCTCTGCTAACCATTCGAATCTAGCTGGTTAAGGGTTCTGCGAATTCGTTTCCAATGGCGACCCTGCCAATACACTTTTTGGCAAGTCGGATTTGTGCACCGCCAGAACTGGTCATGACGTTTGAACGAACCTTCTGGAACTTCGCATTTGACTTCTTCTCTTGGGACAAGTCGTACTGGTGTGTTACATTGGGGGCATCGACTTCGATTTGGGTCTTCCTTGAATGGTACTCCCAATTCTTCTTGTAGTGATTGTAACATTGTTTCAATAGCCCCTTCACCAGGATTCATCGCTTTAAGTCCCAATGCACGAGCCCGAGAAATCAACTCAATATCTCTCGTAAGCAACACTCGATCTTGGATTTGGTCTAAGA
Source organism: Promethearchaeota archaeon (assembly GCA_048937435.1). Taxonomy (GTDB): domain Archaea; phylum Asgardarchaeota; class Hermodarchaeia; order Hermodarchaeales; family Hermodarchaeaceae; genus Hermodarchaeum. Next base: position 8,272 of record JBHLNC010000060.1, read on the forward strand.
TTTCGTCATCCGATTGAGTGTCACAATATAGTGTATCATAACCGAATAGGCGAAGCCATCGGGCTAGTGATCCGAGCATCCCATCAAGAATAAACCTCGGTTGGGTTGGAGGGTGTTGACTCACAATTTCTTGCTCCAAATAATACGATATCCAATTTTCTTTTAAAGGATTCACTACTTATCGGCACGATACTGATTCCTGATTGCTCCTTGAAGTGATTAGATTGATTGACAAACTTCAGAAGGCTGCTGATTACGGTCAAAGTTTCGGTGCCACATATACGGAATTGCGTGTGGAGTCTCTTAATCGGAACAATTCTCAATATGAGGATGGACGTGTGCGAAGCATCAGTCAACGCATTGAAGAAGGCGCGGCAATCCGGGTTTTAGCCGGTGGAACATGGGGGTTTGTATCTACAAGCGATTTATCATTAGATGGTCTCAAATCCTCAGTGAAGGATGCCTATTCACTTGCCCAAAGTGCAAGTAAAGCTCGAAACCAACCAATTGAGCTAGC
>JBHLNC010000061.1:0-8778 GCA_048937435.1 Promethearchaeota archaeon
ATGGGACACTAGTCAAACTACCAGAAATCTGGAATTTTTTTGACGAGTTACTCGTGGAAACGCTGACGGAATTTAAGATCCCTGTTCCTTCGAATCAGACTCGGCTCGATGTTTGGCATTCGGGAGGAGATTTTGAACAGGTGATTCGAAGCTGGGGAGTTAAGGACTATGACGCGTTTATTCATCGCTTTGATGTACTTGATTATGAAAAGAGAAAGAAAATGATTCAGAGTGGAGAGGTTCGTCTTTTTGATGATGTTGACGTGTTGGAAACATTGCATAAACGGTTCAAAATGGGTCTTCTCACTAATACGCCGCCCAATATCGCCTTGCTAGAGCTCGAAGCCTTTCAAATAAAGCAGCACTTTGACGACCTAGTGATGCTAGGTTCAGTGGAACAACATATCGCCAAACCAGAACCAGATGGATTCCTACGATGTCTCCGGAATCTAGACGTGGCCCCAGAACAAGCGGTTATGGTCGGGGATAGTAGTAGTGATATTATCGGTGGAAATCGTGTCGGCATGAAGACCGTTTATGTTCAACGTCCTGAACAACCCTATCCGAAGAATATGCAATCACCACCTGACCTGATCATCACTAACTTACATGAACTCCTCAAGTTTATCTAAAGGTAGGAAAGTGTTGCTATTCGGTGGGACGTCGAAGGATTTCTCCATATTCGACGAGCGCAGCCATCCCTCGGGCCCCCCTAAGAGGAAGGTGGTACGCCGGGACCCCAGCGAGTCGCAGTTTGAACATTCGTTCACGTATCGCCTTCGTTGAAGGGACCGAAACGACGACAATGGGTTTTTTCCGCTGTTCACTGGCTTCAACAATGGCTTGACTCACCTGTTCTGCATCCAGAAGCGGTGTCATAAATAAGGGAATGACGATGAGCCCATCAATTTCATCGCTTTCAAGCAGGGTATTCATGGAAAACGCAAATTGCTCAGCCGTTGATGAGCCAGTGAGATCCACGGGATTCTTAACCGAGTAATAATAGGGGAGCTTTGTGTGCAAACGTTTCTGAAGTGATACTGAAAGCTCGGGAGCCTCGAGGTCATAATCAGCGAGAGCATCAATTGTCATGACTCCAAACCCACCACCGCTAGTAATGACACCAATTCGGTTACCTTCCGCAGGAGGCTGATGAACCAAGGCCCGGGCTACATCAAAGAATTCACCAATTGTTTTCACGCGAATGATTCCGGCGGCTTCAAAGGCGGCATCATAGATGCGATCAGTTCCAGCAAGTGAGCCAGTGTGGCTGGAAACAGCTCGAGTACCTGCTTCACTCCGCCCGGCTTTGATAACGATGAAGGGCTTTCTTTTTGATGCGCGACGGCAGATATCGATGAACTTGCGACCACGATCAATAGACTCAAGATAGAGGCCAGTCACTTTGGTATCCTCATCGTCTTCGAGATAATCGATGAGATCTCCTTCATCAACATCAATTGCGTTTCCAAAGCTGACAAATTTACTAAAACCAATCTTTTCATTGTAGGCAAAGCTCATGACAGCCCCACCGACAGATCCAGACTGGGTCAGAAAGGAGATTTGCCCAACGCCAGGTCGAGGTGTTGTGCTTTCTGGAAGAAAGAGGGTGTCGATATTGGTCTTGGGACTAAAGGTTCCTAAGCAGTTAGGTCCGAGAATGCGAATATTCCCCTTTTGCGCCAGGTCCCTTACTTGGTTTTCAAGTTTAATGCCCTCTGGACCAGTTTCACGAAACCCACCAGAGACAATAATCACGTTGGGAACTTTCTTTTCGACGCATTCTTCAATCGCGATTGGCACATATTTCGCAGGAATCACAATAATTGCAAGGTCAATTGGTCCTCCACAGTCTTTGAGAGAAGCATAGGTCTTTATTCCTAGGATGTGTCGACCCTCTTTCGCAGCCTTGGGGTTAATCAAGTATAACCGTCCTGGAAATTTCGCAGCAACCATCTGTTCAATGACAATATGCCCAATTCGGCCAGGGCGTCGTGAAGCGCCAATAATTGCGACGTTGCGGGGTCTAAAGAAGCGATCAATCTGGGTTTCAATTGAATCCATAGTTCATCCACACTCTTAGAAATGAAATATGATCTTCGTCTGATACATAAGCTGATGTTTTTTACAAACAGAACTTTGAGGTAAATAAATTGATGCCATAGTGTTCGACAATAAGGTTAATTTGGGGTTTCCATGATTGTCAGGTGAGATATTTCGATAGTTGAAGTGGAGTCATCGCATTGAGTGAACAGATAGCTACGGATCAGGTTCTGGTTCGTTATGGCGAGATTGCCCTCAAGAGTGCAGGTATTCGTGGGCATTTTGAAGTGCAGCTAGCGAGACATCTTAAGGCAATGCTTACATTTAAGGGTGTCCCGTTTTCAGATATTAAACGGGAGCGAGGTCGTTTCTTCATCCAGACTAGCGATCCACAGGCTATCGCTGAGGTGGCAGCGCGAGTTTTTGGGATTGTTTCAACTAGTCCTGTTTGGACAGTTCCTTCGAAGCCTGAACAGATATTGGAATTGATTGGTCGGCTTACCTCTCAACTAGTTAGCGAGGGAGATACTTTTGCGGTGCGAGCTCGGAGGTTGAAGGACCTTCCTTTTACTAGCCAAGAGCTTGCGGCCCAAGTAGGTGCGAAAATCATTGATACTGCAAAAGCTGCAAATCAGCCGGTGAGTGTCGATTTAGACAATCCTATTGTGGAAGTGCACGTGGAGGTTCGGCAAAAGTCAACCTACATCTTCACGCAAATTATTTCGGGACCTGGAGGACTCCCATACGGGTCCCAGGGCATGGTGATTGGTCTCCATTCGGGGGGCCTCGATAGTCCGGTTGCCCAATGGTTGATGATGAAACGAGGTGCCAGTGTTCTTCCTCTATACATGGATTCGGATCGTACGAAGGACAAACAATTTCGCCATCGTGCGATTGAGTCAGCGAAAGCCCTTGCAGATTGGATTCCGAGCACCCAGGTACAGATACTCATTGTTCCATTCTATGAGATTTTGAATCATATCAAGGAGGTGGGAGATCGGAAACTGACGTGTGTTCTGTGTAAGCGTATGATGTATCGTATTGGGGCGATGGTCGCGTCACAGGAGGGGGCACATGCGTTAGTTACGGGTGAGACACTTGGGCAGGTAGCTTCACAGACTCTGACAAACCTCACGATTCTCGACTCTGTGGTGTCAGTGCCCATTTTTCGTCCACTGATTGGTATGGATAAGACCGAAACGATGGATCTTGCCCGGCGAATCGGCACCTATCAGGTGTCTAGCAAGGATGTCGGCGATTGTTTTGCAGTTCCTAAGAAACCGACAATTGGGGCGGAACTGAACAAAGTTCATGAAGCGGAATATCGGTTGCCAATTACGAAAATGGTTTCAAATGCCATGAGCCAGCTTGAACGTTTGCCTCTTGCAAAATAGAATAATTTAATTGCAGGAAGATAAGAAATAGAAATTCTAGAGGCAACGTTAATAAAAAGCCAGTTTTAATGATACTCAACTTCCATGGAGAAAGGGCTGTTTGGATAATGTCACGAAAAGCTATTGGTCGCGTCTTGGATCGCTATGAAATTGATCAACGTATCGTTGAAATTGTCGCAGTTAAACCCAATTCAACGATTGATGCTATTTCCACTGAAACAGGGTTGAGCTACACTGCAGTACGGAACAGTCTCCAACGGCTTATTAGTCTGAAAGTTATCGTTGAAACCTATGATACCGAGGGACCCAGTCGCCGAGGACGCCCAGCCACACTTTTCCGAATTGATAAGGGATTGCAAATCTTCATTCCGCCACGACAATTCCAACACCTCGCTTTAACGCTGATTGAGCAACTCATTAAGGAGGAGGGGACCGAACATGTGGCTACTTTACTTGATCGGGCAGCCCAGCTCCATGTCATGCGAATACTCTCCGAGTGGGAAGAAGTTGATAACATGCCGGAATCCCTTGAGAATGTGGTTCAACGAATTTGCGATTACATCAATGAACAAGGATGCTATGCGGAGCATTCGCCTTTTGAAAAGGGATTTTACATCCTCGTGAATAACTGCGTCTACAACGGTATTGCGACAACATATCCAGGAACCATCTGTCGTTTTCATGAAAGCTTCATCACACACATGATTCAACATCATGACCAGGCAATTGACATTACTCATGACCAATCCATTGCCAAAGGCGACCATCATTGTCGCTACATCATCATCCAACCCTAGAAATGGCAATAAAAGCGATTTTTGACGGTAAGTTACCCTTTTAAGTCAAAACACCTCAACATTGGCAGAACCTTCAAAACTCTTAGATTAGGTGAAAACTATTGGTAGATACTCCAAAAGAAGGCATTGAAGCCATGGCCGGAACCTTCGATCCCTCAGCTGCAGCCGGCTGGAATTGCGTTATCGAAATGGACATCCAAGGCGACCAAAAATACAACATTATCATCAAAGACCAGAAACTCAATTGGGGCGAAGGGGCCCCAGACAAAGCAGACCTTGTCATCAGCATCAGCAAAGACGATTGGATGGCCATCTCAAACGGTCAACTCAACGCTGTCGCAGCCTTCATGTCTGGGAAGCTCAAAAGCCAAGGCGACATGAGCCACCTCATGAAACTGCAAAGCGTTTTCAAACTCGGCTAGGCAATTCGAAGTTCTGGATATTACATCTATCCTTGCCACTGATAGCGGTGCTTGGATTCGAGCTAGCAGGGTGGAGTTCTGACCACCCTCCTACTCCTCTTTTTCTCCTAGGAATCATTCTATCACACTAGAAATAAAAAACTAGAAGTCTATTAGCTACTTAGTGATGACTATGTCCTATACGTATCTTATTGATATGAAAGATGTGCTTGATGGAAAGGTTCAACCAGATAGCATTGAACCCCAGTATATTCTTGTGGGAGCTAAACAATTATTGCCAGAGAAGTTTATGGAAGGCGTAAATTATATGGCAAAATTTGGTTGGCGACCTGTAGGATATGGGATGTGGGAATGGACTTTTCAGTGCCTAATGGAGCGGGTGGAATAAAATCCTTCAAATAGGCGAGTTATTTGACGCGTTTAACAGCTTTGGCAAAGCGTTCTAGTGCAAGGTCGATTTGTTCAGCAGTTATATTGAGAGGGGCTAGGAATCGAACTGCACTTCGCCCAGCACCGAGTACCCAAAGCTTTTCTCTTTTGACGCAGTTAGCCACGACTTCATCGCGACGTCTTGTATCAACAGAATTAGACTTTCGATCAGCGACTATTTCTACTGCACACATGAGTCCGCGACCACGAACATCGCCTATAATTTTACTATCGTCTTGAATGTCTCGAAGCCCTTTGAGAAGTTGAACACCGCGGTTTTCGGCATTTTCAAGGAGATGGTCGCGTTCAATGGTTCGAAGAACTGATAGAGAGATTAGAGCGACGTAGGGTTCGGCGCCAAAGGTTTCTGAATGCCGGCTAAAGTCAGTATACAGAGGTTTGGGTCCAATGATTGCTCCGAAGGGAAAGCCGCCACCGAGGGCTTTTGCTGTGCAGATGTAATCAGGGATTACATCAGCGTGTTCGATAGCCCACCATTTGCCTGTACGTCCAAGACCTGATTGAATTTCATCTGAGACGATGGGTGTTTCATAGTCATCAGCAAGCTTTCGAAGAGCTTTGAGCCATTTGATCGGAGCTGGAAGGAATCCGCCTTCACCGCAGATTGGTTCAACGAAAATCCCAGCGAGGTCAATGCCTTCGCATTCAATGCTATCCCGTAGATAGTCTAAGCATTCTAGGCTGCAGTCTGCTTCGTGTTGCTTGAATGGGCAGCGAAAACAGTAGGGGTAGGGTCCACGAATTACATCTAACCCTTGGGGAAAGAAGTCTCTGTGGGCATGTTTGCTTGCCGTTAATGCTAAGGCATATCCTGTTCGTCCATGGAATGCGGGACGAAAAGCGATAAATCGATAGCGATGGCGGTTATCCATTAGGGATTTTACAGCGGATTCCACGGCTCTCCCGCCACTTGTGGTGAAAAATACTTCTTTCTCAAAATCGCCAGGGGTCAGGCCAATAAGGCGTTCGGCGAGTAGAGTTTGTGGAACCACATCAAAATCTTGTCCAGGAATTTCACGTAAGTAGTTCTGGATGCGTTGCTCAAAATTGCGAATAGCGGCGCTACGGAATCCGAGGGCTCGAACAGCAACGCCCGCAGTCATATCTAAGTACTGGTTTCCTTGGAGGTCATAGATCCAGGGACCTTCTCCTTGAGTATGGTCGACCACGGGGTAGATATCGCGACTTTGGGTGGTTTTCGCGATGACCTTTTCGGAGCGTTCAATCCAGTCTTTACTACTCTTTGTAATGGGTAGATCAGGGCACAATTCTTTGAGGAGTTCTTCTGCATCTCGTTTCATGAAGAGTAATCACCATTTGAAACCATTACTGCGGTAACAGGAAATGTCTCAGCCTATTTAAGTCCGTGCCATTGGATAATATACCATCACTCTTCAAACCGAGTATTCAGAATTGAATAGTTAAATACACACCTATTGCTTTGAGTAGTTGCAATGAAAAGCAGTAATCGACTCAAGATCGTTGGTTTGTTTCTGGTAGGACTTGGACTGGTAATCGTGGGAATGCTCATTGAATTCATTCTTGGAGCAATTTTACCCAATGATGTGATGTACTGGTTGTACGTAAATGGAGTATTTCTAATTTTGATAATTCTGTTTTTGGCCAGTGGTCTCCTTTTCCTTAGACGAAGTTTACTCGGTCATTGGTGGTACTTGTATGATAGCATCATTTACCTGATTGCTTGTGTAATTTGCATGACTTCTGCAGGCCAAACAATTCTTGGACTTCAGACGGGTCATCCTTGGTTGGAGTTGGCAGATACCAATCCACTCTTGATGAATTTACTCTGGATGTTCATTCTCCCACCCTTGAACCCTTTCACAACTGCAGCCCTGGGTGTGTTATTCTCAACGTTGGCGTGGGTTAACTATCGATTTGAGCCAAGTCATGCGGTATTCATTGATGAACCAAGAAAGAGTGAAGTAAGAGAAGAGCGCCCGTTTCACTGGTGGGAGCTTCTTGGAGGGTTAACCCGGGTTTCTGTGTGGCTTGGATCAATTTTTCTTCTTATTCTGAGTTTTCTCATTCTTGGCAGTCCTCCCTTGAGCCTTCCACCGAACATTCCATTGTATGTTCCCCTCGTCTGGATTCAGCTGCTCATAGGTATTATCTCAGTGAGTTTGCTTAACTCTGCAGCATTTATTGTCAATCAGATGGGAGATGTAGATACAGATCGTCTTCATTCTGAGAAGGCAAAACTACCGATTAGTTCAAGACGGATAAAACGTCAGACCGTAGGACTTCTGGTAGGGCTTTTCGCCATTTTGGGGATTGTTCTTGCTAGAGTTGTAGGAGTTTTCTTCTTTGGTGTGATGCTTTTCATTTTCATTTTCGCTGCAAGTTATTCATTTCCTCCTATCAGGCTGAAAGGTCGACCAATTTTTGATCTAGCAATTATTGGTTTTGCGTTTGGGACTTGGGCGGTTCTTGCTGCGTGGGCAGTTCTCGCATCCTTGCCTTTCCCTGGAAACGGTCCTGGAGTACCGTTTGTTCTACTTCTAGGAGCAGGACTATTTTATGCGGGAACTCATGGGATTCATACAGCATCGGACTATCAAGCTGACGCCCAAGCAGGGGTGAAGACTTCAGCGGTATTTCTAGGACCAAATAGGGCTTCGAAATTAGGGATTGTGTTGATTGCTTTGGGAATGCTTTTGCTGTATGTTGCTGTGGGTTATTTTACACACTTGTTTTGGTATGGGCTTCTCAAATATCGGAGTATCTTTTTGGTCATTTTTTGTGGTCTTCTTTTCTTTGCTCTTCTTCAGCAATTTCGAATCGAAGAAGATACGGAAAATAAACGAGAGGAGATTTTTTGGTGGTTGCAAAGAAAGGGGCGATTGGTTTCCTATCTGTTCTTTCTCATTCTTGTAATCTATTTGGTATTCTACGTCTTTCTCTTCTATCCTGTGTATTATCCGAGCTATCTGTTTCCTTGGGGCTATTGATTCACGTCGTTTATTGAAGGAGGAGTCCCAAACCTTTTTCCACACTTATCACATTGATGACGGCTGTGAAGTTACTGTGTCTGCTCGTGGATTAGTTGCCTTTGACTTGGATGGAACCCTGGTTCGGATTTGGAGTGCGTGGAGTTGGATTCATCGGCTTCTTGGGACTCTTGAAGCTGCGAAGGCTAGCGCGGATCGTTACTATGCTGGGGAAATTGATTATACGAAGTGGGCGGAACTTGATGTCGAATTGTGGCATGGTGAACCATTGAGTCGTATTGAACAGGCAATCCATGAGGGCTTAGAATTCATCCCAAATGCGGCAAAGCTTGTGAAAACCTTGCAGGAGTTTGGATTTAGCACGGCGATTATTAGTTCGGGGCTAGCGGTGTTTGCGGATAGAGCGAAGGAAGCACTCGGTATTGACATTAGTCGAGCAAACAAATTAAAAACCGATGAGAAAGGACGAATCTGCGGTGTAGAAGTTCACGTAGCATTCGATAACAAAGACCAAGTTCTGAAAGAAATTGCCAGTGATCTGGGAATTCCACTATCACAGTGTGCGGCCATTGGTGATTCCCGAAATGACATTCCAATGTTTAACATCGTAGGGTTTTCAATCGCGTTTAATCCTTCAACTGCAGAAGTGGCGAATGCAGCATCCACTATTGTTCAGAGTGAAAACGCCTTGGATTTACTTCCT